>JAHLFD010000100.1:0-3169 GCA_018883975.1 Candidatus Niameybacter stercoravium | reverse complement strand
TAGATGGACTTATATGGGATGCCTACACACCTCCGGGAAAGGGCAGGCATGGCTTTAACTTTTGGTATTCTTATGGATGCGCCGATAACCATATGAAGCCACATTATTGGGTGAATGAGGCTAAGGTAGAGGAGCGCATAGATGTAGAAGAATGGTCTGTAGCACATGAGACTAAAGTAGCTATAGATTATATTAAGGGGCAAGATAAGCCTTTTGCACTTTTTGTTTCCTTCAACCCACCCCATACAGATTTTAAATTATTTCCAGAGCAATATTTGGATTATTATAAAGGAAAAGAGGCAGAAGATTTATTAGTAAGACCTAATGTGAAAGAATGCCCTGAAGCTATAGAGCATGTTAAAAATTATTTTGCTGCTATTACAGGTATAGATGAGAACTTTGGCAAGATCATGCAGGCGATTAAGGATAAGGGGATAGAAGATAATACTATTGTTATCTTTACATCTGACCATGGAGAGCTGATGGGTAGTCAAGGATTGATGCATAAAAATATATGGTATGAAGAGGCAGTCAGTGTACCTTTTATTGTGAGATGGCCAGAGCAATTTAAACATCAAGATGTAGATGCGCAGCTGTCTACTATCGACATTATGCCAACCTTATTAGGGGCAGTAGGTCTTGTCTTGACCAGATACCTAAAGAATGTGTAGGGCATAACTTTACCCCTAATATGCGCGCTGGTAGTTATATAGATGCACCGGATAGCTCCATATACTTTGTAGAAGGTCCAAAAGGTAAAGGTTATGGAAGAGGTATAAGAGATAAAAGATATACCTTTATCCTATCAGCAGCAGACGGTAAGCAGCGATGTATATTGTATGATAGACAAGAAGACCCTTATCAAATGAAAGATATTATAGAAGATAATAAAGGACTTGCTAGGACTTATCTTGAAAAGTTAAAGATATGGTTACAAGAAATTGATGACCCATTTGAGATAAAGATACAGTTATAAAGCTAGATATAAGTAGAAACAGCCTCCTCCTAAAATAGGAAGGAGCTGTTTCTATTTATATTTAATGAAACTTAAGTTATAAATATGTTATAGTTTATATGAGGAGCATACAGGCAGTAAATGGAGATCAGAAAGAATATTTTGAAGTAGTAGGAACATGAAACTATAGGCTAAAGAATCAGTCTAGTAATGATATCATATATCATATTTATGATGTGAAAGATGATAAAGCTTTAATAGAATCTAAGGTGCTAAAAGTAGGTGAGAAGAGTGTTTTTGATTATAGATGTGATACCGGGGATGAAAATTCTAAAAGTCCTTCAAGGAACCTGTAGAAGTTGTCATCAGGTGGGGAGTTTGGAGCTGATTAAGACTTATCAATGTTTGCGTCTTTTCTTTATTCCTATTTTCAAATGGCATACCCAATATTTTATGAGACACAGTTGTGGGGCCATGATGGCTGTAACAGAAGATGATGCCATTGCTATGATGCACGTAGGTGTTATGCCGGATGCAGTACAGATGGAAGTTATCAATACAGGAAGTAAGAAATGTCCTGTATGCGGAAGAGTTTTAGATGATGAATTTATATGTTGCCCATATTGCGGGAGTAGAAGATAAAGTTCAGGTAAAAGCTTGGGCTTTATTTTTTTGCCTTTTGTTAAATAAATTCTAATAAAAATACGTAATAGATATAAAGTTTAGATCTTTTTTGGTGGGAAAAAGCTTATAGATATGAGTAGATAGTTTATATAATCTAGGGCAAATTAACAAGAATATAGATATCATGCAGGATATTAATAGACTAGAGTAAAAGTTTTCTGATTGTATTTTTATGTAAAGTATGTTATATGTAATAATGACGTAAGGAGGGAAATATGCCGAATTGTATGGTAAGAATTACAGAGATAAAAATTAGAAACTTAAAGAATGTAAAACAAGGGGAGATAAAGTTTAAAAATTATACCAAGCTCAAGAAGAATATGGATTTAGAAAAGGGAGATATGCTTGGGATTTATGGACCGAATGGTTCGGGGAAAAGTGCTGTTATAGATGCGTGTATTATTTTGCAGTATCTGATGGTAGGAGCGTCTTTACCAGACAAGATGGCCTATGTTATTGCAATAGATGAGCCTACTGCAATATTAGAGTTTGAATTCTTTGTTCAAGCTGGAGATGACAAATATATAGTGGCATATGAGGTAGAACTAGGACGAGACGAAACAGGTAGACATTTAAATGTATTAGGAGAAAAACTAGCCTGTAGTACTTTAAAAGAGGGCAAATGGAAAGTACAACCTATGCTCATAGAATATAGGGATAAGGAAGAACAGTACTTTAAAATAGCGCCTCGTTATAAAAAAGTTCTTGGAGAAGATAGAAAACTTTTAGTGAGAGACTTACAGCGTTCTTTTATTTTCAATGAACAAAATAAGCAGATTTTTAGAGAGAAGCTAGGACTTGGAAATCCTTTAGTAGAGCTTCTGCTTACGTTCTATCAATTTGGGTATTTTCAGCTGTTCGTTATTGAAACAGGTCATATTGGTCTTATGGAGCGTTTATTTGATACCTCTTTAATACCAGAGAATAAATATGAAGCTTTTGTTAGGCGTGTGAAGCAGATGGATAAAGTGTTAGAGATTCTTGTACCAGGCTTAAACTTAGGGATAGAACAGAAGAAAGAAGGAACTAGTCAGGTAGTCTCTGTAAGAACAGGGAGAAAGGTGCCCTTAAAATATGAATCAGAAGGGATTAAAAAGTTGATTACTATTTTAAGTGTACTTATTGCCGTGTATAACAGGCGAAATATTTGTATGATAGTGGATGATTTAGATAATAGAGTTTTTGAGCCACTACTTAATCAGCTTATAGAGATATTCACTAGTGGAATGGAAGGGCAACTTGTTTTTACAGCTCAAAGTCTAAGTACCTTAGAAAAACTAGATAAGGACCGTGTTATTTTTACAACTTTAAATGAGGGCAACAAATATATTTATTTAGAAAAGATGTCTCGCAAGAAGAATATGAGGGAAAATTATTTAAAAGAGCTACATTTAGAAGCTCAAAAAGAAATACTTTATGCAAGTTCAGATAATGATATGCTTCGAGAAACTTTAAGAAATGCAGGCAGAATGCACGAAGTTATAAGGTAAGTAAATTTTACTAAAATTTAAAAGTTATGGTATACTAAGA
>JAHLFD010000099.1:0-12012 GCA_018883975.1 Candidatus Niameybacter stercoravium | reverse complement strand
GGAGATGTGTATAAGAGACAGCTTGTATCCCTTGTGAGTTATTTAGGCATTGCTGTTGTAGGTACAATGGGCGGAATCTTCACTCTTAGAGGGGCTCTTACAGTAGGGAATCTTCAAGCTTTTATCCGTTATATCTGGCAAATCAATCAACCTCTTTCACAAATTACACAGCTTTCTTCAGCTATTCAGTCAGCTTTTGCAGCAGCAACTCGTGTATTTGAATTTTTAGAGGAACAAGAAGAAGTAAAGGATCCTAAAGATGCAGTGAAACTTACTGATGCTAAAGGTAACGTAAGCTTTGAGCACGTAAGATTTGGTTATAAAGAAGACACACCACTTATTGAAGACTTAAGCGTAGAAGTAAAAAGTGGTCAGATGGTTGCTATTGTAGGCCCGACGGGTGCAGGTAAGACTACGCTTATTAACTTGCTTATGCGCTTTTATGATGTGCAATGTGGTGCTATTAAAATAGATGGCGTAGATATCCGTAAGATGAAACGTGAAGATTTAAGGAGTCTCTTTGGTATGGTACTTCAAGATACATGGCTTTATAAAGGTACTATTGCAGAAAATATTGAGTATGGAAGATTTGGCGCAACGAGAGAAGAGATTATACAGGCGGCAAAGATTGCCAATGTACATCACTTTATTAAAACACTTCCAGATGGCTACGATATGCTTCTTAATGAAGAAGCTTCAAATATCTCTCAAGGAGAAAAGCAGCTACTTACCATAGCAAGAGCTATTTTAGCTGACCCACCTATTTTAATCTTAGATGAAGCAACAAGTTCTGTTGATACAAGAATTGAGCTTATGCTCCAAAAAGCTATGAGAAATGTTATGAAGGGACGTACAAGTTTTGTTATTGCCCATAGACTTTCTACCATTCGAAATGCTGATTTAATATTAGTCATAAATGAAGGGAATATTGTAGAAAAAGGTACACATGAAGAGCTTATGGCGCAGGGAGGCTTCTATGAAGCACTTTACAATAGTCAATTTGCCAATAAAGAGGCCCAATAAGCACATGAAAAATATGGAAAAGGTAAATTTTTGCAAAAAGGGTTTATTTTTGCGTGGAAGTTGTTATAATAAATAACGAAATACCTAGTTGCTGGTACCACTAAGTATTTTTAAGAGCATACCTATAATGTTCACACAGCATTTAAAAAGACACTACAGTTTTGTAGTGTCTTTTTCTATTTAAGGTGATAATTATTTACCAGCGCCCAGAAGAACCACCACCACCGGAGGAACCACCTCCAAACCCACCGAAACCACCACCGCTAGGGCCACTTCCATTCCTATTTCCGGGGCCACCTCGTCTATTATACAAGGAATTAATAAAGAGAATCTGTATAATAGTACTTGAGATACGCCCTCTGTTCAGAATTAAATCCATAGCAATCAGTATAAAAACAATCCAGTACCCTAAGGTATTTTGTCTGTTAGAAGTACCAGGGGAAGTAGATGCATAAGAAATATTTAAAGATTTATCTAAGGTAACGCCGTATTCCGTAGCAATCGTATCACATAGAGTACTGTAGCTTGCAAGAAGGCCTTCGCCATAGTTACCTTGAATAAAAGCAGGGCGTGCAAGGTCTGTCATAATACGATTAGTAAGGGCGTCAGGAACTACACCTTCTAATCCCCTACCTACCTCAACACGCCATGTTTGATCCTTTATAGCAAGGAGAATAAGTAGGCCATTATCTTGACCTTTTTGACCAATTCCCCAACCTCTAAAAAGTTTTAGTGCATAATCCTCAATAGGAAGACCCTCAGTAGAGTTAATAACAGCTATAATAGCTTGAGCACCTGTTTTAATCTCAAGTTCATAACCTATTGAAATAATCCGGTTTGCAGTTTGTTCATCAATAGTACCAGTGTAATCATTGATGTATTTGGCATTAGTAGGAGAAGGAAGAGTAGGGGCTCCATAAACTAATGTTTTAGAAAGTATAAGAAAGAGGAGAAAGTAAGAGAGAAGACATTTATAAGATTTAAAATTGCGTTTTATCATGAGTTAGAAAAATCTACTGTAGGTGCAGTCTGAGCACCTGCATTTGCTTTATAAAGTGGTCTTTCAGAGAAACCAAAAATAGAAGCAATGATATTACTTGGAAATCTTCTTCTCTTAGTGTTATAGGCCGTAACGGCTGTATTATAGTCTTGACGTGCAATAGCAATACGATTTTCAGTACCTTCTAGCTGAATAGAAAGGTCTTTAAAGTTCTGATTAGATTTAAGGTCAGGATAGCGCTCTACAATAAGAAGTAATCTAGATAAAGCATTAGAAAGCTCACCATCGGCTTCAGCTTGTTCAGTAAGAGTAGTAGCACCAGCTAAGTGGCTCCTAGCATTAGCAATGTTAGTAAAAATTTCTTTTTCTTGAGAGGCATAACCTTTAACTGTATTAACAAGGTTTGGAATTAAGTCCATACGACGCTGAAGCTGTGTTTCTATATTAGCTTCGGCACTATCAACAGTTTGATCTAAATTAACAAGTGTGTTATAACCACCTATAACTGGAATGGCAATAATACCAATAATAATAAGTAAGGCTATAATAACTTTCGTAGCTGATTTCATAGTATAAAAACTCCTTTCGTTAATGTTTTTATTATGCGCCAGTAAGAGGTTTATTATAGAAAAAAATAAGTTAATCTTTTATAGATTTTAGACATAAAAGGTTAGATAAGTTAATAGGATTTCATAGGAAGTCTTAAGAAAGGGGAGATTTAATGATTACTTTTCTAGTTTCACTTGCATTACTTATTGGGGGATACTTTGTTTATGGTAAGTTTATCGAAAAAGTATTTAAGCCCGATGATAGACCTACACCAGCGACTGTTATGGAGGATGGTGTAGACTTTGTACCTATGAAAACTTCTAATATTTTTCTTATTCAATTACTAAACATTGCAGGACTTGGACCTATTTTTGGCGCTATACTAGGAGCATTATGGGGCCCCGTTGTTTTCTTATGGATTGTATTTGGAACAATCTTTGCAGGCGCAGTACATGATTATCTATCTGGAATGATTTCTCTAAGACATAATGGTGCAAGTATTTCTGAAATTGTAGGTATTTATCTTGGTAAGTTTATGAAGTTTGTGATGCGTATTTTTTCTGTTGTATTACTTGTGTTAGTAGGAACAGTTTTTATGACAGGGCCGGCTGAACTCTTAGCTAGGCTTACCCCTGATCATCTTAATGTAACATTTTGGCTTATAGTTATTCTTATCTATTATTTCTTAGCAACCCTTCTTCCTATTGATAAGCTTATCGGTAGAATTTATCCTATATTTGGTATTGCACTGATTATTATGGCACTTGGTATTGGTGGAGGTATCATATTCCAAGGCTATAAAATTCCTGAATTAACACTAACTAATTTACATCCTGATAAATTGCCTATTTGGCCACTTATGTTTATTACAGTAGCATGTGGTGCTATTTCTGGATTCCATGCTACACAATCTCCTATGATGGCACGTTGTATGAAGAGTGAAAAAGAAGGTCGTAAAGTCTTTTATGGTGCTATGGTAGCAGAAGGTGTTATTGCACTTATTTGGGCAGCAGCAGGTGTAGCTTTCTATGGTTCAACAGGTGGACTTAATAATGCACTTACAGAACTTGGTTCACAGGCAAGTGTAGTCTATGATATTTCATTTAAACTTTTAGGGCCTATAGGTGGAGTACTAGCCATGATAGGTGTTATTGCATGTCCAATTACATCAGGCGATACAGCCTTTAGAAGTGCACGTCTGACACTTGCTGATTGGATGGGTAAAGAGCAAAGATCTATGAAGAGTAGACTAATTTTTGCTATTCCGCTTTTAGCAATTGGCGCACTTCTTTCACAGATTGATTTCAATATCATATGGCGTTATTTCTCATGGTCTAACCAAACCTTGGCTATGATTGCACTTTGGGCAGCAGCAGTTTACTTATTTAAGAATAAGTTACCACATTGGATTGCTACAGTTCCGGCAACCTTTATGTCTGCTGTTTCTTGTACGTATATTTTACAGGCACAAGAAGGTTTTAAACTGCCTATTACGATTTCTTATCCATCAGGTATTATTTTTGCCCTTGTATGCCTAGGTATTTTCCTTTACACTACAGTTTTTCGTGCACATAAACAAAATAAGATAAAAGAAACGGTAGAAGAAGCTTAGAATCCATAGGTTACAACTTGACTTTATAGGTTATCCTATATAGTATGAAAAAGAAAAATAAATAAATGCTAGGCTAAGTCTGGCAGGAGGATAAATGGAACTTAATTTTAAAAGTACACAGAAGCTAAATAAAAACTTTATGTATAACAATCTAACAAGAAGTAACTGTTTTGCAGTAGATTTTGGTGGTTCTAACTTTGATTTTACAAGTTTAAGAGGTGCTCACTTTAAATCATGTAATTTCTTTGGATGTAGCTTTAAATCAGCAGAATTTGTAGGAACAAACTGTAAAAAGAGCAAATTTAAAAATGCTAAGTTTGAGGGAACTCTTTTTGAAGGTGTTAACTTAAATGGGGCAGACTTTAGAGGGGCAACTTTTAAAGATGTTATTTTTGTAGGTACAGATTTAAATGTAGCCAATAACTTAGACTTAAATGCTGAAGGTATTACTATTTATGAAGCAATGCCAGAGCTTGAGATGAGTAGCGAACTTGAAGAGGCACTTAAGTTAGCTATGGAGAATCAATATGTAAAGGCCTCACGTGTTTTAGATACAAAGGATGGGGGTATCCATACCGTTAATGTGATGCGCCTTTTAGAAATCTTTGATGAGAAAGCACTTATTAGAGGATTTAAAATTATGACACCACGTCTTGATAAAGATTTTTGTACATTAAGTTATATTATTAAAACTTTAACAACTTATAAAGAAGCTGGACTTCTATAAGAAGATTAGAGCTAGAAAGATAAAATAAAGATATCGAGAAAACATAAAAGGAGAAGAAGTTGTCAGAGTAGGTGGCAGCTTCTTCTCTTTTTATAGATAAATATTAAAGGATTTAACAGAAAATTAATATAAAACTAATGTTTATCTAATATAGATTTAATTTTAATCCCTTATGATTTGATTGAAATTAAAAGATTAAAACAAAAGGGGAATGAAAATGAAATTAACGAAGAAATTAGTTGCAGTATTAATTGGTGTGGTTGTAATGGGAACTTCACTTGTAGGCTTTACTTCAATGGAAGCTAAATCAGTAGCACAAGTAGGTGCAGCAAGTACTACAACTCAGAAAGCACAGTACAAAAAACCTAAATATATCTTTACATTCATTGGAGATGGTATGTCTTATGTACAGCTTAATGCAGCTAATATCTATCAAGGGGTAACAGAAAAAGGTGATTTAAATCTTGGTAACTTAGCAGTATCAGAATTTCCTATAGTAGGTTCAGCTACTACACAAGATGCTACATCATTCTGTCCAGATTCAGCCTCTACAGCAACAGCTATTTCAAGTGGTATTAAGACACATAGTGGCGTAATTGGCTACAATGCAGATAAACAAACAAAACCTGAAAGTATTACAGAGAAGCTTAAAAAAGATGGCTATAAAGTAGGAATCGTAACAAGTGTATCTATTGATCATGCAACACCAGCTGCTTTCTATGCACATGTTGTATCAAGAAGTAATATGTATGATATAGCACTTCAACTTGCAGATAGTGGTTTCGATTACTTTGCAGGTGGTTCACTTGTACAGCCAACAGGTAAAAATGGTGACCAAAGAGATGCTTTTGAAATTATAGAAGAAAAAGGCTACAAAATCGTAGATTCTAAAGAAGAAATTATGGCTTTAAACGATCAATCAGGTAAAGTTTATGCCATAAGTCCTGACCTTCAAGATTCACAAGCTATGACATATGATTTAGATGCGGATAAAGGTGAACTAAGACTTAAAGATTTCGTAGAAAAAGGTATTGATGTACTTGATAATGAAGATGGTTTCTTCATGATGGTTGAAGGAGGTAAGATCGACTGGGCAGGCCATGCTAATGATGCAAGATCTAACATTGGTGATGTTATTGCATTAAATGAAGCCATAGAGGTAGCGGTAGACTTTGCAAATGAGCATCCAGAAGAAACGCTTATTATCGTAACAGGTGACCATGAAACAGGTGGTATGACAATTGGGCAAGCAACAACAGGTTATAATACAGCCTTTGATATTTTAGAAAATCAAAAAATGAGCTACGTAGAATTTGATAAGCTTATGGGTGACTATAAAGCGAGTACATCAGCAGATAAGGCAAAACTTGAAGATGTACTTCCAATCATTAAAGAAAACTTTGGTCTTGTAACAAGCAAAGATAAAGATGCGGCTAAAAATCCAGCACTTGTTTTAACAGATTATGAATACAAAAAGCTTGAAAATGCTTTCAAAGAAACAATGAAAGCGAAAGGTGATAGAGCACAAGGTGAGGAACAGGCTGCTCTTTATGGTGGATATGAACCACTTAGTGTAACACTTACACATATCTTAAATAATAAAGCAGGTATCGGCTGGACTTCATACTCTCATACAGGTGTACCAGTTCCAGTTTATGCAATGGGCCAAGGTCAAGAGCTCTTTAATGGTTCATATGACAATACAGACATCTTTAATAAACTTGTAGAAATCTGTGGTCTTAAGTAAAGCTTTATAAAACTAAATAGATAATAAAAGGTGGTGGTGAAAAATGAATTTTGTCCACCACCTTTTTGGCTAGAGGTAATTAAGAGAGGATAGGTTACTTAGAAAATGATACAAAAATATTTAAAAGATAAAAATGTAATTTTTTCATTAGTATGTTTAGTGGTCATAGGCATACTACTTATGATACCTACAGGTTTTGAAAAGCAACTTTATGTCAATGCAGAAAATGTAAAAGTTAAGGTAATTGAAACTAATGAATCTACTATTTACAATAATGGACTTTTAAAACAAGGAAGTCAGGTATGTATGGTAGAACTCTTACAAGGTAATCATAAAGGAAAAGTAGTAGAAGCTGTTAACTTTTTAAATGGTAAGCTAGAGTTTGACAAAATGTTTGTACCAGGAGATAAGGCACTAGTACTAGTGGAGCAAGATGAACAGGGAAATATTCTTTTTGTAAATATGTTGGATCATTACAGGTTGAACGTAGAGTTATTGATTGTGCTGGTTTTTATGGGTGTTTTAATATTATTTTCAGGAGCAACTGGCCTGCGAACTATTATTTCATTTGTATTTAGTCTTTTATGTATATGGAAGGTACTTATACCTCTTCTATTAAAAGGGTATCATCCTATGCTTGTAGGACTTTGTATAGGTGTAACTATGGCAGTAGTAACTTTAATTTTAGTGGCAGGTTTTACAAAGAAAGCTTATTGTGCCATATTAGGCTCAGGTATAGCTTCGGTTGTAACCTGTTTACTGGCAGTAGGCTTTGGTTATTTATTTAAAATAGATGGGACAGTTATGCAGTGGTCAGAATCATTGCTTTATGCAGGCTTTGAGCATCTTAATTTAACCCTTATTTATCAAGCATCTATTTATCTAGCTTGTTCAGGAGCCATGATAGATTTAGCTGTAGATATTTCAGCAGCATTAGATGAAGTAGTAGAAAAAAAGCCAGACCTTTCAGTAAGAGAGATTCTACAGTCTGGCATGAACATTGGGAAGTCTGTAGTAGGCTCACAGGCTACAACACTTTTACTTGCCTATATGGGAAGTTTTATTGCAGTCATGATGGTATATATGGCACAAGGTACACCAATGATTAGTATTTTAAACTCCAAATCTATTGCGTCGGAGGTTCTACATACTTTTGTAGGCTGTATAGGATTAGTTATTGTATCTCCAATTACAGCGCTTATCTGTAGTTATATTTATAAAAAGAAGAAGGAAATTTAATTGACTCCTATTATGGTGTATAATAATTAAAAAGCATATTAAAAAGTAGATTAGAGGGGTCATAAAATGAAAAATTATCATACACATACTTATAGATGTAAGCATGCAGTGGGAACTGTAGAAGATTATGTAAAAGCAGCTATAGAAAATGATGTACAAGTACTAGGGATGTCCGACCATACACCTTTTCCTAATGATAGTCATTGGTTCAAGGTACGTATGGCATATGAAGAGCTTGAAGCATACTGTAAAGAAATAGATGAAGCTAAAGAAAAATATAAGGAAATCAAAATCTTAAAGGGATTCGAATGTGAGTATTTAAAAGAGTACCATGAATTCTATAAAGAAGTGTTATTAGGACAATACGGAGCAGATTATCTTATACTAGCAGGGCATCAAATCTTTGGAACTTCTCCATGGAATTTGAGGGGAGAAGTAAAAAGTTTAAAAGAAGAGTTAAGACTTTATGCGGATTATCTTGTAAAAGGCATGGAGACAGGGCTCTTTACTTTCATAGCACATCCCGATGTATTTGGAACTTTTTATTTAAATTGGGATGAAGAAGCTATAGCTGCCTCTAAATATATTATAGAAGCGGCCAAGGCTTACCATATGCCACTTGAAGTAAATGGTTACGGACTTCGTAAACCAGAAATTACAACAGAGCAAGGTGTAAGACGTATGTATCCACTGCATGGCTTCTGGGAACTAGCAGGCCATTATGATATAGAGGTACTAGCTAATTCAGATGCACATAAGCCATCTGATATTATCTCAAATATTGAAGAAGGATATGCACTAGCGCATAGATATGGGCTTCATAAAAAGTTTGAGATTAAAGGATAATGAGAGTCATAGAAAAGACTACATAAACTACAAATAATATAATGAGTAGTATATGTAGTATACTAGTTATATTAGATATCTAAAATATCTTGATAATGTTGAAAAAAGTTACAATACCCAAAAGAACAGGCAAGACAGCAAATCTAATTATTACGACAACAGCAATCCAAAGTTCTTACTCCCGCACAGGTAAAAAGAGAAATGGATGATGCTAATAAAGATGTAATTATTGCAAGTTTAAAATACGTTATGCTGATATATATAAGCAAATATAGGTCCAATCGAACAAATAGTTATTTTATTGAATGAAGGAAAGATAATCAAATGAATAAAGGTCACAACATATGATATATACTATGTTGTGGCCTTTATTTTAGATTGTAGTAAAAGATTATTATGGGAATTTTATGAAAGTCCTACTAGAATTTTTCCAAGATGGAAAAGTACCTGTAGAAAGAGAAGATACTCTAGAAATTATGCGGATGCAAGAGGCTAGAAGAAAAGCAATTGAGTGCCCTAATGTAATATTTGCTAAAATTTAGAAAATAACATTTACATATAAAAAGCCTAATACAATATCTATCATAACAAAAAGTGATATAGAGCATAGCACTAGCTGCAAGAGCTAGGGAGACAGCAATAAGAAGTTTTTTAGAAGAAATAAAAGAATGAAAAACAGATACCTGAAATGAAAAATGACTCATTATTTTACTTATACCTTTTCTTTAAAATAAAGATAAAAGAACAATAAAGTAAAAGGAGCCATCAATATGTTTGATAACAATAACCGATTTATTATAAATGACTATACAAATAAACCTACTTTTGCCAGTTTCTTGCCAGGGGTTAGCGGTTTAATGGGAACACCAATCTGGTGCTTCTATGTAAACCGTGGACAAGGAATTACAAGCTTTGGTGTGAGGGATAAAAATCATTGTATTATGGAGTTTCATGCTGCACAACAAGCTTACCAAAACGCAAGTACAGTTGGATTTAGAACATTTTTAAAGATAGATAATAACTACTATGAGCCATTCTACAATGAAGGACCAGAAGTAGCAGATGCCCATAGAAATATGTTTATTGGTGCTAATGAAGTAGAAGTTGAAGAAATAAATAGGGAAAAAGGCATTCAAACCAATGCCCTTTATTTCACTTTACCAAACGAAGAAGTTGGTGGATTAGTACGTAAGGTTACATTAAAAAATATAAGTAATCAACCTTATACTTTAGATATTTTAGATGGTATGCCACAAGTGATTCCTTATGGTGTAGACTTAGGGGCTATGAAAATGATGGGGCAAACTGTTAAAGCATGGATGCAAGTACAAGATGTAGAAGAGCATATACCTTTCTACTCAGTACGTGCAAGTATGGAGGATTCAGCTGTAGTTAAAGAAGTTAAAGGGGGACACTTCTACCTCACAATGACTGAACAAGGCACATTACTACCTGCTATTGTAGATACAGAAGTTATATTCTTAGAAAATACTGCATTAACAAAACCTCTTGGCTTCATGAGTCAAGATAGAGAGACGCTTTTAGCAACAAAACAAATGTGTCAAAACAATTTACCATGTGGCTTCTTTAGTAGCCAAGTGACACTACAACCAGGTGAAATATATAGTTTCTATAGCTTAATTGGTCAAGTAGAGCAAAAAGAACAATTAGAAGCTTTAAGAGTAAAAATAGCAGATGGCAATTACTTTGAAAACAAATATGAAGAAGCTAAACACCTTACAGAAGAAATCTGTGAAGTGATAGAAACCAAGACAGCTTCACCAGTATTTGATGCTTACTGCAAACAAACTTATTTAGATAATGTATTGCGTGGAGGTATGCCACTTCTTTTAGGAGATAAAAATATTTATCATGTATACTCACGTAAACACGGAGATACAGAAAGAGATTACAACTTCTTTAGTATGAGTCCAGAATTTTATTCCCAGGGAAATGCTAACTTTAGAGATGTCAATCAAAATAGACGTTGTGATGTTTACTTTGCAGACTTTGTTAAAGACTATAACATAAAAACTTTCTATAACCTTATTCAATTAGATGGCTATAACCCATTAGGGGTACAAGGTGTAAACTATACACTTACAGACGAACAAGTGGATCTTATTTTAGAAGAAATCAATGGAACAGAAGCAATAAGAGCACTTTTAACGCAACCATTTACACCAGGAAGTGTATTAAAAGCTATTGTGACAAACAACATTGAGTTAAGTGTTTCAAATGAAGTATTTATTAAGTGCATTATGAAAAATGCTACATCACATATCCAAGCAGTATTTGGTGAAGGTTACTGGACAGACCACTGGACTTATAACTTAGATTTGGTAGAAAGCTTCCTTGGTATTTATCCAGAGAAAGAAAAAGAACTACTCTTTGATGATGCATCTTACACTTATTTTGAAAGTGGTGCGACGGTTAGGCCAAGAAAAGGGCGTTATGTATTAACAGAAAATGGTGTAAGACAATATCATGCCATTGACCATAACATCAAAGAGCATGTAAGTCATAAAGAAGCTAGAGAAAATAATGGTGAAGGCAAAGTTTATACATCTACTTTATTTGAAAAGATGATGATCTTAGCAACAAACAAATTTGCAGCTTTAGATTCATATGGTATGGGGATTGAGATGGAAGGTGGCAAGCCAGGTTGGTATGATGCACTAAATGGTGTGCCAGGAATCTTTGGTTCATCTATGGCAGAGACCTATGAGCTTTATCGTATGGTAGAGTTTATGCTAGGAACCCTTAAATTAGGTACAGATGTTATTACATTACCGACAGAAGTGATGGCATTTATCAGATCTATTCAAGAGTCACTTGTTCGTTTTGAAGCAGGTAAGTTATCAGACCTTGCTTATTGGAATCAAGTCAACGTGGCAAAAGAAGCGTATAGAGAAAAGATTCTATGGGGAATAGGAGGTGACAAAGAGCACCTTACACTACATGAGGTAGAAGTCATCTTAACATCATGGTTAGAAAAGTTACGCCAAGGTGTTGAAAAAGCAGTAGCTTATGGAGAAGGCTTGTGCCCAACTTACTTCACTTATGAAATGAGTGAATATACAACAACTGAAGATGGCATTATACCAAGTAAATTTGAAGTAGTGAAGATGCCTTACTTCTTAGAAGGGCCAGTAAGATACCTAAAAATGGGTAAAGGCAGAAAAGAAGCCAAAGCACTTCATGAAAAAGTTAAAGCAAGTGATTTATATGACCATAAGTTGCAAATGTACAAAGTAAATGGTCCATTA
>JAHLFD010000012.1:0-16864 GCA_018883975.1 Candidatus Niameybacter stercoravium | reverse complement strand
GTAATATGTAGGGATAAAATATTGCCAGGCATAGGACTTTTAATAGGGTAAGAACTAGCAGCAGGAGTAGGAGTAGGGGTAGGAATAGAATTTGGAGTAAGCGTTATAGGAGTGTGACACTCGGTTTCATTGATGACTTCTAGAACAATTTCATAATTGGTTCCATTTACATTAACTTTATACTTTTTCATATTGCACTCACCTTTCTTAACTATAGCTTTGTTATGGAAATAATACGTATAGCAGAAACATCTTCACCTAAATCCTCAGCAATGGCGCTAGATACAGCAGCTACAAACTCACCTCTATTAGGAATGGGAGAAGTGGATTCGGGCACTGGTGTTTCAGAAGAGATAACAGGCTTATGAGCTTCGCTTCTCATACACAGAAAGCTCATAACTTGGCACAAAATAATAATGCAGGTTAGGCCAACAAATACAGTCCCAAGGCCCATAAGGCAGACAAATACATTGGATGGCTCCATTAAAATAACCTCCTTAAACTAATAAGTAAAAAGTTGGAAAATTCAATACAATAATAGACCACTTAAATGTACTTATCAATTCAAAAGGAGGTTTCTTAGCATAATCTTAACAAGGATCTTCTTCAATCATACGGTAGCCGATACCTATTTCGGTGAAAATATATTTAGGTTCAGCAGGATTCACTTCCATTTTACGGCGAATATTAGCCATATTCACACGTAAGATGCGATTATTGGTATCAGCATAAGGGCCCCAGATGTTTGTAATAATAGCATCATAAGTCATAACTTTACCAGCATTTTTGGCAAGGAGAGAAACGATTTTATACTCTACTTGAGTAAGATGAATTTCTTCGTCTTTAATCATAATAAGACGTCTATTAAAATCCATCCTAAGTTCGTTGTTACGAAAAGTATGAATGGTACTAGAAGAAAGATGTGTAGTTTGACTATGACGGAGAGCTGTACGCAGGCGTGCGAGAAGTTCTGCTGTTCCGAAAGGTTTCGTAATATAATCATCTGCACCTAAATCCAGTGCCTTAACCTTTTCCTTCTCTACATTACGAGCAGAAATAACAATAATAGGAGTATTAGACCAAGTACGAATTTGACGAATCACTTCTATGCCATCTAAATCAGGTAGACCTAGGTCTAGTAAAATGAGGTCAGGACATTGAGAGGTTATGAGGGATAGGCCTTCTGATGCAGAATAGCTTTTAAAAACCTTATAGTTTTGAGTTCGTAAGGTAGTTTCAATAAAATTACAAATATTTTTTTCATCTTCAATTACTAATACAGAAAGTTTATAAGTCATTAGTTTCATTCCCCCTAGGTAATTTAAAAGTAAAGCTTGCACCATCTTTATGATTAGATGCTAAGATCATACCTTGATGGGCTATAATAATGGTTTTGCAAATAGATAAGCCGATACCCATGCCTTTATGTATATCAGAGCCCGTTGTGTCCATATAGGAATTGCCATCAAATAGACTAGATAGTTTATTTTCGGGAATGCCAATTCCATGGTCAATAATATGAAAAGATACAAAATCATCATCATAATCTACAGAGCATTCAATAGGTTTAATACTATGAGAATGAATAATGGCATTCTCAAGAAGATTAATAATAACTTGTTCAATCAAGATAGCATCCATAGGAATCATGAGAAATTCATCAGGCACACTGACTTTAATATGAGCATTAGGCAGCCTTTTTTTTAGACGAAATACAGCTTCTGAAACGACTTCTTCAATGGGTTCTAAAGAAGTTGTAACAGAGGCAGAATCATTATGTATACGCGTAACAGAAAGAAGATTTTCTACCATATTCAAAAGCCAGTTAGAATCTTCATAAATATGTTGGACTAGGTCTATTTGTTGAGCCTTAGATAAAGCTTCATGATTTTCAAGGTAGGTACTGCTAGAGCCGATAATACTAGTTAAAGGTGTACGAAGATCATGGGAAATAGCTCTAAGTAGATTGGCTCTCATCTTTTCTTTCTCTGCTTCAAGAAGAAGTTTCTCTCGTTCTGTAATAATACGTGCTTGATGTTTAAGATGTGTTGTCGTTGTACTTGTAAGTAGAGAGATAGAAAGCATACCTAGAAAAGTAACAGGATAGCCAGTAAGGGTAAAGTTTAGCTCTAGATAAGGGTAGGTAAAGAGAAAATTGACGCAGACAACACCTACTAAAGAAGCTATAACACCAAACCAGTAGCCAGAAGTTAGCCTTGCAATTAAAACAATAGCAAGCATATAAATAATCCCAATGTTAGGAGAGTTTCTAGTAGCTATATGAAAAGAGAAAGCAAAAAAAGTGGCGATGATAAGAAGAGTAACAGTAATGCAACAATCTTTAAAGAAATCTTTTAAAGTCATATCTTTTAGCATGAGGACACCTCTAAAATTATAATGCTTTATTATACAATATTGGGGAAAAAAGACCAATAGTCAATTTGCTAAGAAGTCGCTAAGAAATACTAAGGCATATTGTATTAAGAAAAAGAAAATGATAGATGTAGTACTAGAAATAAAAATAAAAACAAAAATATAAAATGCTAAAGGATGGTAAGATGGGGAATTTAAGCTTTATAAAAGAATTGTTTAAAGGTATTATAATAGGAATTGCTAATATTATTCCAGGCGTAAGCGGTGGCACACTCGCAGTATCTATGGGTATATACGATAAGATTATTTCAGCGGTAACACACTTGTTTAAGAAACCTAAAGAAAGCATACGTACTTTAATTCCATATGGGATAGGGGCAGTAGCAGGCATTATAGGTTTATCTTTTATTATAGAATGGCTTTTTCTTAATTATCCTTTGCCAACTAATCTATTTTTTATAGGTTTAATTTTAGGTTCAGTACCTATGCTCTATAAGAATGTAAAAAGTAAGAAAATCAATATAAGATATATTATAGCCTTTGTCTTGATGTTTGTCCTTGTAGTAGGTCTAAGTTTAGTAAATGGGAACCAAAACATACAGGTAGATTTAGAGATCAATCTTATAAGTTTTATCAAACTGTTTATAGTAGGTGTCATTGCATCAGCTACTATGGTGGTTCCTGGGGTGAGTGGATCTATGGTTTTAACGGTTATGGGGTATTATTTACCTATTATTGAAATGATTAATGAGGTTATCAAGAATTTAGTAAAATTTAACTTTGTAGCATGTATACAATCAGCTATTATGCTTATTCCCTTTGCTATGGGAGTAGGCTTAGGTATATTTCTAATAGCCAAGCTTATAGAATTTCTTTTCCAAAAGGCAAAAACACTTGTTTACTGGGCCATTTTAGGCCTGGTTATAAGTTCTCCAGTGGCTATTCTAATTGTAGCCCAGATAGAACAGGTATCCATACTAAGTTTAGTCATAGGATGTATTTTTCTAATGGCCGGGTTAAAGGTTGCTACTATGCTATCAGAATAAATTAAAGAAGCCTTAGCAAGGCTAGAGAGGTCTCTAGCATGCTAAGGCTTTTATGTGTAATAGAAAATGTTTGATTAATTAAAGTTCAGTCATTTTAATACCTAGTTTTTTCTCATACTCTTTAACTGTTGCTAAATCTTTTGGGGTTAAGATAGCAATAGAAGTTCCTTTGTTATGCCCACGTGCGCTACGACCAGCACGATGTAAATAGTCATGAGCACTTGGAGGAAGGTCCATGCTAAAGACGTGACTAATATCTGGAATATCTAGACCACGTGCAGAAAGGTCAGAAGAAACAAGGACATTTAACTTACCACTTCTAAATTGGTCAAGTGTTTGTTTACGTTGTTCTTTCGTTTGACTTCCGTAAAGGCCGCCAACCTTTTTGTCATGGAAAGCGAGTTTATTTACGGCAACTTCCACTTCATGATTGTTGTTAAGGAAAACAAGAGACTTTGTTGGGTTCTGAGTTGTAAGCATTTTACGAAGTGTCTCTAGTTTTTTACGCAGTTCTACTACCGTATAAAGATGTGTAATGTTTGGATTTAAAATAGTTTCTTCACAAGCATTAAGTCTTACTGGTTCTTTCATTAAACCTTCGGTAGTTTTAAGTGTAAAGTCATTAATAGTTGCAGAAAATAGCATAATCTGTGTATCACGCATAACTGCTTTGAAAATATCTTTAATAGGGTGACTTTGGTTTTTATCTAGAAGGTTATCTGCTTCATCTAAAACAATAGTTTTAATGGTATGAGCAGTAATCTTTTTCTTTTTCATAAGGTCTAGGATACGACCTGTTGAGCCTACAATAATATGAGGTTTATTTTTCTTAAGTTTTTCAATCTGCTTTTCAATATTCATGCCCCCTATAATAGTAAGGCTTGTTACAGCTTTACCACTATTTTCAGCAAGAAGACGAATTTGTTCTTGAATTTGAACAACAAGCTCATGAGTAGGCGCTAAAATAAGTGCTTGTGTTTGACGCTGCTTTGTATCCACCTTTGTAAAGAGTGGTAGTAAGAAAGCTAAAGTTTTACCGCTTCCTGTGTGGGCCTGGGCAATAAGATCTTTACCTTCAAGTGCAGCAGGGATAACAAGTGATTGAATAGGCATAGGCTCTGTGATATTTTGTTTAGCCAGGCCTTCTATAAGAGCTGGGTCTAAGCCAAGAGTTGCAAATGTATTTTCCATAGTAATACTCCTAATGTCATTAATTTTACTAAATCTTATTATACACATAATAGCGAGGATGTACTAGAAAAAACAAGGTCTACTCAAAAACTCTTTGAAGCAAAGTTAAGTAAATCTTTACTTTTTCTTTATTTAAAGAGAAGTAAATTTTAGTTTGCTCTTTCTCAAAGGTAATAAGATCTAGATTAAGGAGAGTAGATACATGATGAGAAATAGTTGCGTTACTAATTTGCAGCTTTTCAGCTAACTGGCTTGCATAGAGCTTTTCATATTTTAGAAGTTTTAAAATTTCCAGTTTACTAGGGTCGGATATAGCTTTTAAAAAAGGCGCTAGATTCTTCTCATCCATAAAGACATCATTTCTAAGACGTATTATTTCAAATAAATAAATACCTAGAAACATATGGTCATATGAACCTCTACCAAGGAAATTTTCTAGAGTAAGATTATTAAAACCATTAAAAGTAGGATAAATTTTAAGGTTATCGGATTTAAGCGTTATACTAAACTCTTTTTCAAAGAAATAAAGACCATGTTCAGCTAGATCCCTTTTAAAATCTTCTACAAACTCTGTAACAGTTACCTGCATTTCTTTAAAGAAAGGCTCCATAATGGATATTGTATCAAGAAGTATGGTATGTAATTCTTGAAGTAAATCCTCAAAATGATAATAAAGCAGAAGTAAATGATATTTATGTTCATAAGAAAGATCTTTGATTTTTTCAATACAGTTAAAAAGATCTTTTTCAGTTTTAATCATGTCATATTCGGGGTTGCTATTATCAATAATATTTTCATCTAGCCCACCACTTAACACACAGCCTTTTAAAAACTCAAAACGTTCTTCAGAAGAAAAAGTTTTAAAGTCTGCAAGCTGGTCATTAAAAGAAGTATCTAAGGTAGAGGCAAAAAGTAGAGAAGCGAGAGACATATGAGGGTCTTCCCAAGTTTTAAAGAAGAAATTTAAACGATCTAAGTTTGAGCTTATTCGTTCTTTTACAAAGTTATAAACTTTAATAGGAACATCAAGTTTCATGGCAACTTGGGTTGCTGCTGGAGTAGAGCATTTAAGTAATTTTTCTTGTTGGTCTTTAGGATTATTTTCATTGATAATATTGCCTAAAAGAAGAAAAGCTTCTAGTAAAGGCGTGATATTTTCAGTAAGGATGTAATTCAATTAAGTCACCTCTTATAGTTTTTTTAATGTTTGGTTAAAGCACATTACAATTAAGAGTATCATACCACCGATACCTGTTAAGAGGAAGATTTGGCTTATATTTAAAAACTTTGCTATAAGAGCGAAGAAGAAAGAAGCAATAGGCGTAGCAAGCATAACCATACTATTAAATAAACCACCTATACGAGCTAGATAATTTTCTTCTACATGTTCCATGAAGGATACATTAGCTGCAATATTAAGAAGAGCAAGTGAACAGCCACTAAGGAAGAATGTTAAGCAGAGCATAATCCAGATTACAGCAGGTATAAAATGAGGTCCATTTAAAGCTATAGCTACAAGAAGAACCATAAGGATTCCCCAAGAGCCTAGAAAGAGCTTATAGCGCGGAATATGTTTACTCATTTTAGGATAAAGATAAGAAGTTAGTGCCATACCTAAGGAAAAGGCAATGCTAGAAACAGAAAGCGCAATGGCTGCAAGGCCTAAAGTATCATTAATATAGGCAGCTTGGAAAGAACCTATAGGAAATACAACTACATTCATTAAGCTTCCTAATAGGCAGATGACCAAAACGAGTTTATGACTTTTAAAATAATGAAGGCCTTCTTTGAGGTCTGTCATATAGTTTTTGAAACTCAGTTCCATTTTTTCAGATGAGGTTGATTGCTTGAGTTTAAGAAAACTTAAGATGATACCAGAAATGATAAAGGTAGTAGCATCAATCATAATAGCACCACCAGTACCGATAAGGCCTATAATAAATCCAGCAGCAGCCATACCTATAATTTGAGCGACTTGGGAAACAGATTGATTAAGAGAGGTTGCAAGAGTATATTTTTCTTTAGAAATAATTTTAGGATAGACTGCCATACCAGCAGGCATTCTGAAAGCTTCAAGTGTAGAATTAAGGAATGTAAAAATGAGAAGAATCCAAGGTGTAAGATCACCCGTCATAAGTAAGAGTGCTGTTAAAAAGACAATAAGACCACGTCCAAGATCAGTCAGGACCATAAGTTTTTTCTGGTTGATACGTTCAACCAAAGCACCGACTAAAGGTTGAAAGAGAATAGTTGGGATAGCATTTACGCCCATAATGATAGCAAGCCAAGAAGCAGAGCCTGTAATTTCATATGCCATCCAGCTATAAGCAATAGCATCGATAGAATCACCTAGTCTGCTAATGATATTGGCTATAAAGAGTTTCCAATATTCTTTTTCTGTTTTTAAATCTTTGTAAGAACTATAGATATTCATATAAATCCCCCCTTTAGATAGTTATCTAAAATATAATAAAATAATAATCTGAATTTATATAGAAGTCAAATATAAATTTTAATTATTATCTAAAAATGCTTAAGTAAAATAATTAAAATACGTGATAAAAGATATGTATTAATGCCGGCACTTATTGCTAAACTTACAGATAAGGATAAGGAAGTGCCCCAAACAGAATCTGCTCAGATAACACAGCAAATAGAAGAAGAACAAGAAAAAGCTACTCAAGAATGAGTAGCTTTTTGTCTAAGGTGACGATAAGATTTTTTGAACAGATATCTAGTGTATAATAGTGTAACCATTTCACTGAAAAATACAGTTAGCCAAATACCTGCATCACCAAGGAACTGAGGTAGAATCAGAATACCAATAAAGATTAAGATAATACCACGTAGGAGAGAAATAAGTGCTGAAGTTTTGGCGTCCTCTAAGGCAGTAAAGTAAGCAGAACCTAAAATGTTAATACCATTAACAAGGAAGGCTAAAGAGTAAAGTTTAGTGGCCCATACAGTCATTTCAATAAGTTCTGGGTCTCCTGGCGCAAAGAGTAGAATAAGAGGTTTACCAAAGATAAACATACCTAGTGTACAGATAATCCCTAACGTAGCCATAACTTTAAGGGCTAGATTGTTAAGGGAAATGACACGTTCTTTGTGACCTGCACCATAATTATAGCCTGTAATAGGAGCGATACCTGTTGCGACACCTAAGAGAACAGCAATGATGAGCGAAGTCACATAACTAATAATGGAAAAGGCAGATACACCTTTTTCACCCATACGCATAAGGAGAACAATATTGAAGATATAAGTTGAAAAAGCTACAGCAACTTCTGTTAAAGCTTCAGATGAACCGTTATAGAAGAAGCGGCCTATTTTTCTAAAATCTAATTTACAAGTTGTAAAGTGAAGCGTACTTTTGCGTGGCAAATAAGCAACAAAACCTACAATAAAGGCAATCATAAAGGCAAGTCCAGAAGCCAGTGCCGCTCCAAATACGCCCATGCCCCATACCACAACAAGTAGATAGTCAAAAATAATATTAAGCACTGAGCCAATGACAGTACATACCATAGAATAGGTTGGTTTACCCATACTACGGATGCCACCTGATAAGAGACCACTTCCGGTAAATACAGGTGTAAAAATACAAAGTACAGCTAAGTAACGTTTAACCATTGGCATAAGCTCTGGTGTAGCACCTAATGCTTTGCAGATAGGTTCTATAAAAATCAGTGTAAGAATACACACTGTAGTGGATAAAATCATTAAAGTATAGAACGCTAAGCTGAATGTTTGACGTGCCTTAGCTGCATTACCTTGACCTAATTCAATAGCGACGATCGTATTAGCACCTGAAGAAACCATAATGCTAACAGCCATAGCAATACTGAAAAATGGCATGGCAATATTGATGGCAGCAAGGCCATTAGAGCCTACAACTTGCCCTACAAAAATACCATCAATAACAATATAAATAGAGAAGAAGAGCATCCCTATAATACTTGGAATAGAATATTTAATGAAAAGCTTGCCCAGTTTTTCCTGACCAAGTTCTAATGTATGATCCATATTTTATACCCCCTTTAAGTTCAAGTAATAGTTAGACCACCACATAGCATAAACCTTGGAGTAGCTCTAAGGTCAATAGCGTTTAATCAGTTAGAGCTTTTACAGGGATAAAAAGTTCATAATACTCATAAGGTGTACCTTCATGATGTTCGAAAGCAAGATAACGAGCCAGTACCTCACCTTTTATAGTAAGACCATGAGCTTTTAGATACGTATAAAGTGCATCTAAATCTGACTGAAGAATTGTATCTCCAATAATAAGAATAGTATGCACACAAAGTGTAGATTTAAAAGATTGATAGCCTTGAAGTTTATCTAAATCTTTTTCATTTTTGACCATACCGCTTAGAGCATATAAATCAAAATGGCACTGATTAAAGAATGCATCTTGACTGAGGAGTGCAGAGTAATTAGGAGAAGAAATAAGGGGGTGTTCTTCCATCTCAGTTAATATGTCTGTATAACTTGGGTCAAATTCTGTAGATAATGATTTATATACAAAGGAAGGGCTAATGATACATTCTATTTTTCTGAAATAAGTCTGGGCAGTCATAATATCTTGCTTGAAGTCATGGAGATGTTCTTTAAGTCTTAAAAGATTAAGTATCTTAGATTCAATAATAAGCTCTTGATTTTCAAGAAGGAGCCTGAAGTCTTCTAAAGTACTATTATGAAGCCGTGCTTTAATTTCTTCTAGAGGAATTTCTAAATCACGTAAAATCAGAACATAAGAAAGTGTGAGTAAATCATCTTTTGTATAATAACGGTAGTGATTGGTAGCAGATTTTTTAGGACTTACAAGACCAAGTCTATCATAATAACGTAACGTGTCCTTACTAATGGGAAGGATTTTAGATACCTCACCAATTAAATAATGTTTCATCTTATACACCTAACTTTTATATTTTTAAATAGCATACAAAACTTATAAGAAGATAGCAAGAAAAGTGTGTGAAAGCGCATCTTAGGGCCTTATTTAATCAATTACTTGAAATCTATCCTTATGCATCTGTTTTAGGTGCAGATGTAGTATGACGTTAAAAGCAACAGTTCCTTATAGTAATGAAGGTATAAAAATGGAAGCATGTGATTTGATGTAGGTAGTTTTACAGGAGATTTTGCAGGGGAAATACGCCTTGCTTCTTATTTAAGATGAATGAGTCAAGATAACATGACTCTCTAGCATTATTCAAGGAGTATGATATAATGACCATGTTAAATAAGCATTGCATCTTAATAAAAGAGCGATAGCAGGAGGAACAAGATGAAAAAATCAAAAAATACAAAATTTTTAACATTAATGGGAGTATTATTGGCTATAGAGATTATAATGGCATTTACTCCTCTGGGATTTGTGCCTTTAGGGTTTACTAAAGCAACAACCATACATATTCCGGTTGTTATAGGCGCAATTTTCTTAGGACCTTTAGCAGGGGCTATATTGGGAGGGGCATTTGGAATATTATCGATTATTATTAATACGGTAAGCCCAGCTCTTACATCTTTTGTATTTTCACCTTTTATCACAATAGGGGGCGCACAGGGGAATATATGGAGTTTAGTAATTGCACTTGTACCACGTATATTGATAGGAATTGTAGCTTATTACAGCTATAAGTGGGTCAGTAAGATAGATAAAACAAAAGTTATTGCTTATGCTACAGCGGGTGTTGTAGGATCTCTTACAAATACTGTGTTAGTCATGAGTGGTATTTATATATTTTTTGGGCAGCAATATGCCGCAGCTAAAGAAGTTACTTTTGAAGCCCTGTTTGGAGTAATTATGGGGATTATAGGCGTTAATGGCATACCAGAAGCAATTGTAGCGGCAATTATAGTTGCTATAGTTTGTAAAGTACTAAAGAGTGTCTTTAAACAAAAATTATATTAAAGAGAGGGAGACATATGAAAAAACATGTTTTGATAGGTGTGACAGGTGGTATAGCTGTCTATAAACTACTAGATGTAGCAAGCAAATTGAGAAAGTTAGGGTATGAGATTAATACAATTATGACAGAAAATGCATGTGAGTTTGTAAAGCCCCTTTCATTTGAGACTATTACAAATAACTATGTTGTAACAGATACTTTTGCAAGACCGCATAAGTGGGAAGTAGAGCATATAGCGTTGGCAAAAAAGACTGATTTGATGCTTATTGCCCCAGCAACTGCTAATGTAATTGGAAAAATAGCAAATGGCATAGCTGATGATATGCTTACAACTACTGTTATGGCAGTAAAAGGACCTGTTGTGATTGCACCGGCTATGAATACAGCTATGTATGAAAATCCAATTGTGCAGGAAAATATAGCGTACTTAAAATCTAAAGGGTATTTGTTTATAGAGCCTGATTCTGGATGGCTTGCTTGTGGTGATATAGGAAGTGGTAAACTACCTACTCCTGATACAATTGTATCTTATGTAACAAAAGAGCTTGAAGGAGAAAGAGATCTTGAAGGAAAGCATCTGTTATTAACAGCAGGACCTACAATTGAAGCTATAGATCCTATGCGTTATATTACTAATCATTCTTCAGGGAAAATGGGGTATGCAATTGCTACTGAGGCAGTCAAAAGAGGTGCAGAGGTTATTCTTGTTTCTGGCCCTACCCAGTTAGATTGCCCAAAAGGGGTAAAGCGTATCGATGTTAAAAGTGCAAGAGATATGTATAAGGCGGTAAACGAGCATTTTGAATGGGCAGATGCAGTTATTAAGACTGCAGCTGTGGCAGATTATAGACCTGAGAATGAGAGTGCCCATAAAATTAAGAAGAATGGTAAAGAATTAGTTTTAAATTTAGTGCCTAACCCAGATATT
The DNA here is from genome assembly GCA_018883975.1 of Candidatus Niameybacter stercoravium. Lineage (GTDB taxonomy): Bacteria > Bacillota > Clostridia > Lachnospirales > Cellulosilyticaceae > Zhenhengia > Zhenhengia stercoravium. The sequence goes on along the minus strand of JAHLFD010000012.1, from coordinate 5,411 downwards.
TTAAAAAGTTTAGGAGAGAAGAAGAAGCATCAGGTATTAGTAGGTTTTGCAGCAGAGACAGAGCATGTGGTGGAATATGCTAAAAATAAAATAGAAAACAAAAATCTAGATTTTATAGTAGCGAATAACATTGCTCAATCTGGAGCAGGTTTTAAAGGTGATACAAATATTGCTACAATTATTAAATCTAATGGAGAAATAATAGAATATCCACAGATGACGAAAAATGAATTAGGGGATATTATACTTGACCAAGTTAAGACTTATTTAAGAGAGGTAGAATAATGTTATTGACAATAGATATAGGTAATACAAATGTTGTGATGGGTGTAATGAAAGATATGGAGTTAGTAGTCAGTTTTAGAATGACAACACAAATCCCACGAACATCAGATGAATATGGTATTACCATGGTAGAAATGTTAAGAAATAAGGGGATTGATGTTAAGGATATAAAAGATGTAATCATCTCTTCTGTAGTACCTAACATCATGCATTCCATTACAAATAGTATAAAAAAATATTTAAATAAGAAACCCTTTATAGTAGGACCTGGAATTAAGACAGGATTAGCAGTAAGAACGGATAATCCTAAATTAGTAGGCGCAGACCGTATTGTAAATTGTGTAGCCGCTTATGAGTTACATGGAGGGCCTTGTATGACAATTGATTTTGGTACATCTACAACTTATGATATTGTCAATGAAAAAGGTGAGTTTATTGGTGGTTTAATTACACCTGGGATTAGAATTAGCGCAGATGCGATGTGGCAAAGAGCCGCTCAATTGCCACATATGGAGATTAAGAGGCCTAAAAGTATATTAGATTGCAAGAATACAATTTCTAGTATGCAAGCAGGACTTGTATATGGATATATTGGACAAGTTGAGTATATTGTAAATAAAGTAAAAGAAGAGATGAACGCTCCTCATATGAAAATTATTGCAACGGGGGGATTAGCTAGAATTATTCAAGATGGGACACAGGTCATTAATGAATATGATGGTTTACTCACACTAAAAGGTTTAGTCCTTATTTATGAAAAAAATAAAGTCTTAAGCTAAAGATAGCGTATGATCTATATAAAGTATAAAGATTTATAGTAGTTGGTCAATCAGAAGCACCTTGCAAAACTTACTTAAGTTTTGCAAGGTGCTTTGTTTTGTTTAAAAAATAAAGCTACTAAGTGGTGTTTTAATAAAAGTGATAATTATTATTAAAAACATATTGACAGTGATTATCATTTACATGTATACTCTGTAAGTGAAAGGAATTATCATTAAAATTAATCAACATACATATATGGAGAGAGCAGATGAAACGACTATTACTTATTATACTTATGATTATCTTATCTGTTATGTCCCTCTTTATTGGGGCTAGGGAGATAACAGTAATGGATATACTTTCAGGCAATGAAGCCGCAATAGAACTTTTCATGATTAGTCGTATGCCACGCCTTATCAGCTTACTGATGGCGGGGATAGGGATGAGTATTAGCGGACTTATTATGCAGCAGCTTAGCCGTAATAAATTCGTATCCCCAACGACAGGTGCCACAATAGATGCTGCACAGCTTGGTGTTGTAATTGGGATGGTTTTATTCCCAGGAGCAAGTATTATGCTTAAAACAAGTGTTGCCTTTATCTTTGCACTAGCAGGAACTATGGCCTTTATGATGGTTATCCGAAAAATCACCTTCAAGAACGTTGTATTTGTACCACTTGTAGGGATTATGTTTGGAAATATTATAGGTTCTATTACAACTTTTATCGCTTATAAGTATGACATTATGCAAAATGTAAGTGCTTGGATGCAGGGGGATTTTTCTATGATTTTAAAAGGAAATTATGAAATGCTTTATCTTTGTATTCCTCTTGTAGTGATTGCATTTATTTATGCAAATCATTTTAACATTGCAGGGATGGGTGAGGATTTTGCAACAAACCTCGGTATCAATTACAATCGTATCCTTTATATGGGTCTAGCAGTTGTAGCACTAGTTACTGTAAGTGTCGTTATTACAGTTGGAAGTATTCCTTTTATTGGGCTGATCGTACCGAATATCGTTTCCATTTATAAAGGTGATCGTATTAAAGGAACACTTATTGATACAGCACTTATTGGGTCTGTATTCCTTCTAGCATGTGATATATTTGGACGTATTGTCATCTTCCCTTATGAGATTTCAATTGGTCTTACTGTAGGTGTAGTAGGAAGTATCATCTTTTTATATCTCATTTTAAGGAGGGAAAAACATGCAAAATAAACGCCGTCTGGCTTTACTTACAGCCTTACTTGCAGTAGGAATAATTTTATTCTTATTTGTAGGGGTGGAGTGGAGTTATATAGATTATGCTATGGGAAACCGTATCCCTAAGATTTTTGCAATGCTCCTTACAGCTTTTTGTATAGGAAGTTCATCTGTTATTTTTCAAACCATTACAAATAACCACATATTAACACCAAGTGTGTTAGGATTAGATTCTTTATATGTTTTAGTTCAGACGTTTATTGTGTTTGTACTAGGAAGTACTAGCCCACTGATTACCAACCAGAATTATAATTTTATCATTGCACTTGGTATTATGGTTGTGTGTTCAGTAGCACTTTATAAGGTGCTCTTTGAAAGGGGAAAAGGAGATATTGTTTTCCTACTTCTTGTAGGGATGATTTTTGGAACATTATTCTCAAGCTTATCATCCTTTATGCAAAGGGTTATTGATCCAAATGAATTTTTAGCACTACAAAATAACTTATTTGCAAGTTTCAATAATATTAATACGAGTATTTTAATCTTAGCAGTTATCCTTATCTTACTTATTATACCTTTTATATGGGATGAGCTTACTGTACTCGATGTTATTGCACTTGGTCGTGACCATGCTATTAACTTAGGTGTAGATTATGATAGGGTTGTGAAAAAGCTTATTATTGTTGTAACCATTCTTGTATCTATTTCAACAGCATTAGTTGGACCAATCACATTCTTAGGTTTATTAGTTGTAAACTTATCACGACAAATTTTAAAAACGTACAAACATACGTATTTAATTTCAGCAGCTATTTTACTAGGCGGACTGACTTTAATATACGGACAGCTTATTGTAGAACAAGTACTTAACTTTAGTACAACGCTTAGTGTAGTTGTAAACCTTATTGGTGGCGTTTACTTTATTTACTTGCTTTTAAAGGAGAGTAGACAATAATGAAGATTACAAATCTATTTAAGAAATATGGGAATAAAAATGTTGTAGAAGATGTATCTTTAGAAATTCCAAAAGGAAAAGTAACTTCTTTTATAGGGCCTAATGGAGCAGGTAAAAGTACAGTACTTGGTATGATTACAAGATTGGTCCAAAGAGACTCTGGTGAAGTTACACTAGAAGGCAAGAAATTAGAAGAATGGAAAAGTAATGAGTTAGCGAAGAAGCTTGCTATCTTAAAGCAGTCTAACCATATGTCACTTAAGCTTACAATTAAAGAGCTTGTAGGATTTGGTCGTTTTCCACATTCACAAGGCCGTTTAACGCCGGAAGATGAAAAGCATATCCAGGAAGCTATTGATTATATGGAGCTTACAGATATGCAAGATAAATACTTAGATGAGCTAAGTGGTGGTCAAAGACAACGTGCGTACATAGCCATGGTTATTGCTCAAGATACAGAATATGTACTTCTTGATGAGCCACTTAATAATCTAGATATGCATCACTCTGTGAAGATGATGCAGGTTATCCGTAAGCTCTCAGAAGAGCTTGGCAAAACAGTTATTATTGTTATGCATGATATTAACTTTGCTTCTTGCTACTCAGACCATATTATTGCTTTTAAAAATGGTAAGGTAGCTAAAGCAGGACCAACAAAGGAAATTATTAAAAAAGAAGTCTTAGAAGAAATTTATGAAATGCCATTTTGCATTCATCGCTTAAATAACCAAAATATTTGTGTATATTACTAAAAGAAAATTAAAATAGAAAGTAAAGGGAGAGAAAATCATGAATAAAAAAGTAGGCATGATTATTGGTGCAATCATTCTTGTACTGATTGCAGGTGTATTTATATTTAAAGGTATGTCAAAACCAGAAGCTACAGAAGAAGTAGTAGAAAATGAAACAATGACTGTAACACACACACTTGGTGAAACAGTTGTACCAAAAAATCCATCTAAAGTAGTTGTATTTGAACTTGGTGTATTAGATGCTATGCAAGAATTAGGTTTAGCTGATAGAGTTATAGCAGCTCCAAAATCAAGTTTAACAGGTTACCTTGAAACATTAGACCGTGATGATTTAGTAGATGTAGGTTCAGTAAAAGAACCAGACTTTGAAAAAATCTATGGTACTAAGCCAGACCTTATCATCATTGGCGGAAGACAAGCAGATATGTATGATAAATTTACAGAAATCGCTCCAACTATTTCCATGGCAATTGACAACAATGACTATACAGCATCATTTAAATCAAATATGGCTCTTCTTGGAGAAATGTTTGGCGTAGAAGAGCAGGTAAATACTCAGGTAGCAGAAATTGAAAAAGAAATACAAGCTATTAAAGAAAAAGTAGAAGCAGAAGGCTATAATGCTTTAATTACACTTATTAATGATGGTTCAGTAAGTGCTTATGGTAATAACTCACGTTTCTCATTTATCAATGACTTAGGTTTCGCAAATATTGATGAAACATTAGAAGAAACAACACATGGTCAAAGTGTATCATTTGAATACATTGTAGAGAAAAACCCACAATTCCTATTCGTTTTAGATAGAGGGGCTATGATGGGTGATGCAGTACCAGCAAAAGAAATTTTAGAAAACGAGTTAGTTAAAACGACAGATGCATACAAAAATGGTAACATTGTATACCTTAGCCAACAGCCATGGTACTTATCAGGTGGTGGTTTAACAGCAACACGTATGATGATGGAAGATATCGCAAACGCTATTAAGTAAATATAATTTAAACCATAATGTTAAGATTGTGTAATTACAGATTTGTGTTATAATAAACCGTAGACAAGCGCAAAATACCTTTTGAAGGGGAGTAGCTACACAATTTGTGATAATTAATCGTCATGACGGTGCTAGGGGCACTCGGTTAATTAACAAGATTTATCTTGATGCAAGACCTTCAGAATAATAAGGGGGAATATTAGAATCCCCGTTTTATTCTGAAGGTTTTTTTATGTGCTATTGACTTCAAAAATAAAGGGAGGAAATGAATATGGATTATATTTTGTTATTAGTTGGTTTTGTCTTACTTATTAAAGGTGCCGACTTCTTCGTAGATGGTGCATCATCCATTGCTAAAGCGCTTAAAGTACCAGCACTTATCATTGGTCTTACAATTGTTGCATTTGGTACAAGTGCACCAGAGCTTGCTGTAAGTGTAAGTTCTGCTATGAAAGGGCA
>JAHLFD010000098.1:0-3693 GCA_018883975.1 Candidatus Niameybacter stercoravium | reverse complement strand
AAATAACAAGAGGGTTAATTAGATTTATCTAATTAACCCTCTTATTTAATTGTTCTAAAGAAATGTGACGCACATAATAGTAAAATAGAACTTTTCTAGCATATAACAAAAGAGTGTCCTCTTGTGGACACTCTTACTATTACAACAATTTCTAATGGTTCTCTATTGAACTCATAATTTTAAATAACAGTACTTTTACAATAGTTTCTTTTATAAATTGATCACTATTTAGGCCATCCTGACGCATGCCTTCTACAGGTGGTGTCAGGGGCCCTATTAGTCTAGGTAGCATAGCCTGTGCTACTTGCTCATATCGCATCAAGCGGCTTACCTGAGTAAGTATATCTTTTTTATCATCTGGTATAAAAGGTATAAGCGCTTCAACAAGCTGAGCTTCCCTAGACATATACCCTTTGCATTGCTGTTCACATCTAAAAACTTCTTTGGTTAAATCATTGATGTACGTCTTAGTCATATAACTTTTTATAAGTTTCGCTATCTCATTTAAATCCCTGTCTATATTAATACGTAGTAACGGATCCATAAATCTCCTACCTCTTTTATAGGTTCATTACTAGTGTATTCCTTAAAACCTTTAAAAATGACTCTCTTATCCTTCATAGAAAGGAATCATGCCCAATCGCCAATAAGAAATGCTTTGAATGCCAAATAATTTAGCTAAATCCGTTTTTGCCTTTACACTCTTATTATTTTCGTACCAGATTGTATTTCTAATACCATTTTCTTCATAGACTGCATAAGGATTTTGGTAAGTTTCATCATAAAGTGATTGTGTACTAGAGTTCTTTAGCCTTGCATAAATTTTATCATAAGTAGGCATATAAGCCTTGCTATTTATTACCTTTCCTTCTTTTGTCTGCCATTGGAGCGCTCCATAGGAAATTTGAAGTACAATTTTGCTTTTATCCTGTATACCTGTAACACTATTAGTAATAGCCGCAAAAGAAGCATACACTTCGTCAATAGGTGTAAGTGGTGTTATAGTGCGTCCTATTTCTTGTTCAAAAGGTGTAAGTGACTTAGATGAATAATCATGTGCCATTAAAATGACTTTGTCTGCATATTCTCCTATTCCTCTATAGTCATAGCCTTTAAAGTGTATAGTAGGTGGGACTGCTACATTAAGCTTTTTATTATGAAGCTTTAACTGCGTTTTTAACTTATTTAAAAACTTAGTATATGGCATGGCTAAATCACTACTTATAAAGTTTTCAAAGTCAATGGTTACGCCATCAAAGGCCCTGGTTACACCATCTTTTGTAATGCCATTACTTAAGTCTACAATTTGTTTAATGAGTTTATCTACCTGCGCCTCATTATTAAGGAGCTGCTTAGCCATTCCATTTTTGTCTTCAAAGAAAACCATAAGATAAGTTTCTACACCATTAGATTTTGCTAAATCTAGTGGTTTTTGAAAACCTGCGGGTACTTTAAAATCCCCCTTTGTAGTCTGAATACCAAAGCCTTGTTTTGCTGCATCATAACCTACTTGTGCCCAACCAAAACTCACTGCATCATAAGTAGGTATAAGTTCCATCTGGCTACTAGAAGAAATAGCATAAAAAGCATGGCTCCATGTTGCTTGCTTATTTAACTTATCTTGAATTCTTTGGGTAATGATTTTAGCTTGCTCATAAGTTACTGGTTTTGTAGGTGTAAATAATCCTGCACCTGTACCACTCATAATACCTAATTGGCTTACAATATGTATCTCTCCTTTATAAGCTGTTACATCCTTATAAAGTGTGCTATTTTTATAGTCTTTTGCAATACCTTCATAGCCCATGAGCTTAATAATAAGTGCTGCTGCCTTCTCTCTTGTGAGCATTGCCTTAGAACTTTCATTTATATTTAATCTATTACTTGTATCAAGTGGTTTTAAAAGTTTGGTAAATTCTAATGTAGAAATATTGCTCACTTCTTGTGCATATACTCCTGTAGCTATACTAAGCATCATACATAAGATTAGTACACGTAGTATACTTTTTACTTTTTGCATAATTTCCCATCCCTTCTTTCTACATCTTTCTTACTTCTTTCATTCTACTTACTTCTATTAGATTTATCAATAACAGATTTATTAATAAACTTTTATATCTTTTGTTCTATTTAAAGCTTATCCTGTCATATATTATAAAGATTCATAATAAGGAGGGGCCACTATGTCCATGTCACCAACACCTTATCGAAGTGGAAATAGACTTGATGACCAAGTTAACACAGAGTTTATGCGTGTTTGCAAATGCGTACTACCTTATTTAGATAGAGGTATGCAAAAAAATCTAGCTATTTCGCTTAAAGCTTTAGAACTTATTTCTGTTATGCAACTTTATAACGCTGAACCTCCAGTACCAGAAGTACCCCTTATGCGTGGGGATAACTGGGAAAATAATTTATTAAATGATGTACGTAATAATTTAGATTCAGATAAAACTTATATTATAGATGCTATGATGAAACTATCAGAGTTTAGAAACATTATGGCTCAAAGTAAAAATCCACCTGCTCCTGAAGTAGCTGACCCCATTAATTTTAATTCACTAGATCCTGTAAACGCAGAACCTACGGAAGAAGAACCTGCAAGAACAACGACTCAATCCCCACCACCACCAAACGCACCTAATCCTGCTGATATGCTCAGCGCTATCTCACCTTTACTAGATGATAAACAAAAGCAGATGCTTAATTTACTTTCAGCCTTTATGAAACCCAATAATGGATAATAGGAGGTAATACTATGAATAATATGAGAGGTTTTTATGATCATCCTGCCTTTGATGGCATTGATAAAAATTTTCTACTTAGTGTAGACCGTACGCTTCGCAATATCTCTGGCAAAGACCCTACAGAAGTTCTTGCTGCTATTATGGCCATATCTAATGAGGCCAAACGCTATAACGTTCAGATGACACCTGAAAGGCAACAGGCACTTATGATGCATCTACGTAATTGCCTCCCTGCTAATAAGCGTACTCAATTTGATTCTCTGCTACGTATGATGATGTCAAATATGTAACTTGTCCTTTGACATGTTCTGATGAACAACTGCATATACTAGACTAAATAGAAAGTTTAACTTTCCAATTTAGTCCTCCTTTTCTAAATAAAAAATTCCCCTGATTCATTCAGGGGGATTTTTTATTATTTAGCTACAATGTTAACGATACGACCTTTAACATAGATTTCTTTTACGATTTGTTTACCTTCAAGACGCGCTGCTGCAGCCTCATGTGCTTTTGCAAGTACACTTTCTTCTGCTTCATCTACACCTACTTTAATTTTACCAGCCATTTTACCACTTACTTGAACAGCAATTTCGATTTCATCTTCTACCATTTTTGATTCATCGTATGTTGGCCATGATTGTTTGAATACGCTATCTGTTTCTCCTACCATTTCCCATAACTCTTCACTAATGTGAGGTACGAATGGTGCAAGTAAAACAATAAGTGTTTTGATTGTTTCGTGATCGATACCACCAGCTTGTTTTTGAAGATCTACTAAGCCGTTTGTATATTGCATGAAACCACTTACTACTGTATTTAAGTTGAAGCTTTCCATACGAAGTGTAATATCGTATACCATTTTATGACGGATACGTTCCATTTCTTTTGTAGCTTCTACTTCTTTATTTTCGCTTACAAGTTTCCATACTTTATTTAAGAAACGGTA
>JAHLFD010000097.1:0-46016 GCA_018883975.1 Candidatus Niameybacter stercoravium | reverse complement strand
TTATGAAAGTGTATAGGGGGATGAAAATATGGGGAAAAATAGAATGAAATTATGCGTGACTTTCCTTTTTATATTAATACTTTGCTTAAATACTCAGGCAAGTAATAAAGTATTAATAGAAGGTGTACCACTTATTAATCAGCATCCAGAACTACCTACAGGATGTGAGATTACAGCATTAACTATGCCTTTACAACATCACGGAGTACAAGTAACAAAAGAGCAATTAGCTAAGGAAGTTAATCGCGTACCAGTACCTTATAGTAATAATGGTAAATTATATGGTGGTGACCCTAGTAAAGGTTTTATAGGAGATCCTTTTAGTAGAAGAGGTTTTGGTGTGTATAAAGATGCACTCTTACCTATTGTAGAGAAATATTTACCTGGTAGAGGAGAAGATTTAAGTGGTGGCGATTTTAGTCAAGTTTATGCAGCTTTAGATGAAGGAAAGCCTGTTATATTATGGTGCACCATCTCTATGCTCGATGTAAATACCAGAAAGAGTTATTGGACTACGCCTGGAGGCAAGACAATAGAATGGAAAACACCGGAGCATGCTATGGTAGCAGTAGGTTATGATGACGATTATATTTATCTTAATGACCCTTATGTAGGAAAACAAAGAAAGTACAAAAAACAAGTGGTTATTAATAGATGGAGTGATATGGGCAAACAGGCCATTGCTATTAAGCCAAGCAATGCGCTAGAAAAGACACCTATTATTAAAAAACAAAGTTTAATGATAGAAGAGATTAAGTACATAGATTTGCTTACAGTTGATGCACAAGGATTATGGATAGAGGCGAGAATGTTGCCTAACTTATTTAAGAATACACAAGTTACCTATGACCCTAAAACTTATTCCGTAATCATTAGCACTACAGGCGAAAAGGGAACTCAAATGATTCTTAGCCCTTATGAAAGATACCTTACTACTTATAATAGTAATGGGCAGGAGGTACAAATGACTTATAAAATCATAGATGGGATTACTTATGTAAATAAAGAATGGGTAGAAAAATTTTATGAACTGCCTATACAGATTCTCGAATAGTAGAAGTAAAAACCGCACAAAATGAATTTGTGCGGTTTTTTATATTTAATTGATATGAGGGCTTTGAAAGCCTTCGCGAGGAACAGAGTGCTTTTTGTTGTTGCGATTATGATTTTGTGCTTCAGCAGTAAGGGGAGTTTGGTAGTTGCATTTTTCCATACGTTTTTGTTTGTTATCTACTTGACTGTCTTTAGGCATCTTCAAGTCTCCTTTTAAAAAATATATTGTGCATGTGGGTAATATCTAGGATGGTTTTTTAGGAGGAAATGTATACTGGAAATATAAGATAAGGGGCAATAAGCAGTATGAAGTCATAAGGAGTGGTAAATAGTAAATGAAAAGTATAGAAAAAGTGATTGTCATCTTTGGAGGCTCTTTTAACCCACCAACTAACTCACACTTTTCTTTAGCTGAGCAGATTTATTGCAGCTTTGATGAAGTAGAGAAAGTTATTTTTATGCCTGTTTCTGATGCTTATCCTAAGAAGGATTTATTAGAAGCGACATACAGAGTAAAGATGCTTGAGCTTGTATGTAAGATTAATCCGCATTTTGAAGTGTCTACCTTAGAGGTAGATTCTCCAGTTTTACTAAGTAGTATAGATACTTTAAGAATGATGCAAAAATCCTATGAGGACTATGAAATATGGCTTGTAATCGGAACAGATAACTTAAAAGTAATGACGTCATGGACTTGTTATAAAGAAATATTAGAAGGCTTTAGGTGCCTTGTGCTAGAAAGAGAGGACGATATACTAGAGCATATTATTGAGCAAGATACCCTATTAAAACCGTACAAAGATAGATTTATTAAAATGAAGGAGAGCATACATAGCGATGAAAGTGCTACTTTATTACGTCAAAAACTAAGAGAGGGCAAAAGTATTCGCTATATGTTACCTGACGAAGTATACTTTTATATAGTAGAAAAGGGACTTTACACGGTAGTGCCAACTTCTCATAATAAAATTGGGAATAATAATATACTATGATATAATAAAGTTGAAAAACTGTGTACAAAGTATCTTTCTAAAATAAAAAGTGGATAACTTTTACTAAAAAAGAAAGGAATTGTGGAAAATGGAAAATAAACGATTAGAACATAGGCTGAATTGGATTCGAGAACGTGTAAAATCTGCAGGTTGCACAGGTGTAGTAGTTGGTGAAAGTGGGGGTAAAGACTCCGCAACTGTCACAGCATTATGTGTACGTGCGCTTGGCAAGGAGAATGTAGTAGGCATTACTATGCCATGTAATTCGCTTAGTACAGATATGGAACATGCTCGCCTTGTAGCAGATGCATTTGGTATTAAGTTAATAGAAGTGAATATTGGTGGTGCGTTTACAACACTTAAGAATACTATTATTAACGAACATGAGCTTAACGAACTTGCTGTAGCTAATATAAAACCACGTTTACGTATGACTACACTTTATGCTGTAGCACAAACTTTAAATTATCTTGTAGTAGGTACAGATAATAAGAGTGAGATGGTAATGGGATACTTTACTAAATGGGGCGATGGCGGATATGATTTTAATCCACTTAGCGACCTTACAATGCAAGAAGTACTTGAACTAGGCAAAGAGTTAGGTGTACCAGAACCTATTCTTACAAAAGCACCATCTGCTGGGCTTTGGGAAGGACAAACAGATGAAAAAGAAATGGGTGTAACCTATAAAGCGATTGAAGAATACATCAAGACAGGTACAACTGATCCAGCATCTTTAGAAATTATTGAAAGAACAAATAAAAGAACAGCTCATAAACGTGAGATGCCATATATGTATAAAGGATATAGCCAAGATGAATTGGATTATTAAAAGATTCGACGACCTAACACCTGTAGAAGTTTATGATATGATCAAGTTAAGATTAGAAGTTTTTATTGGTGAACAGGGTTGTTCTTATGAAGATTTAGATGATAGAGATAAACAGGCTTACCATATGTTTTTATATGATAGAGACAATGTCATTGCATACTGCCGTATACTTGATGCGGGTGTAGCTTATGAGGAAATGTCTATAGGTCGTGTATGTGTGCATAAAAACTACCGCAATCAAGGAATAGCAAAAATTATGATGCTTGAAGCCCTTGAATTTGTGAAAAAACAGGTAAGCCATCCAACCATTAAAATTTCAGCACAAAGCTATATTATACCTTTTTATGAAAGTGTTGGTTTTGAGATTATATCAGAGCCTTATCTTGAAGAAGGTATTGAACATAGGAAGATGAAATGGAAATAAGATAATATAGCAAGTAGACATAACATATGGTATGATAGATGAAAAAGTTATTAATGGAGGATACTATGGAACATATTGTAGTAATTGGTATGGCTGGAGGGACCGGATCTGGTAAAACAACTTTAGCGAATAAAATAAAAGAAGCTTTTGGTGATGATGTAGTCATGCTAAGTCATGACTATTACTATAAATCTAATTCAAATTTACCTTTTGAAGAACGTGTGAAATTAAACTATGACCACCCTAATGCGTTTGATACAGATTTAATGATTGAACATATTAGAGAACTTAAAAAAGGTAAGGCAATCAGTCACCCAGTTTACTCTTTTGTAGAGCATACAAGACTTGAGGAAGAAGTAGAAGTACAACCTGCTAAAGTTATTATTGTAGAGGGTATTTTAATCTTTGAAAATAGAGAGCTTTGTGACCTTTGTGACATTAAAGTATTCGTAGATACAGATGCAGATGTACGTATTCTTCGTCGTCTTATAAGAGACGTTAAAGATAGAGGCAGAGATATTGATTCTGTAGTAGAACAATATTTAAATACAGTTAAACCAATGCATGAACAATTCGTAGATCCAAGTAAAAAAAGAGCGGATATTATCATCCCAGAAGGTGGCTTCAACTCAGTTGCCCTTGAAATGCTTTTAGAACGTATTAGAACTTTCATCAACAGATAAAGGAAACTTACAAGCTGTATACTTTAAATTTAAAATGCATAAGCTATATTATATCTAAGAAATAAATTAAGACTTAAAGGAACCACATGATATTACACTAGAGTGATAAACTAGAGGAGACGTTAGCGATGCCTAAATATAATATTTTAACGATTAATCCAGGATCAACATCAACAAAAATAGCTTTATTTAAAGACAATGAACTTGAATTTGAACAAGTATTAAGACATCCAGCAGAGGAGCTAAACCAATTTAGCAAACTTATTGACCAATATGAATATCGTAAAGAAAAAATTACTAACTTCCTTGAAGAAAAAAATATAGCATTAAAAGACTTAGATGCTATTTCTTGTAGAGGTGGATTAATTGGACCTATCCCAAGTGGAACATACACTATTAATGACAGTCTATTTACAAGACTTAGCACAGATGTAGTACATGCTTCTAATTTAGCAGGTATTATCGGTTACAACTTATCTAAAGAATTAGGTATTCCTTCTTATATTACTGACCCAGTAACAGTAGATGAGATGGCACCTATTGCAAAAGTAACAGGTATTCCAGGAATTGAAAGAAAAAGTAAATTCCATGCGCTTAACCAAAAAGCGATTGCAAGACGTGCTGCAAAACAACTTAATAGAAAATATGATGAAAGTAATTTCATTGTTATCCATATTGGTGGTGGTATCAGTATAGGGGCTCATGAAAAAGGTAAAGTTGTAGATGTGAACAACGTTATTGATGGTGATGGCCCAATGGCACCAACACGTGCGGGTTCTATTCCAGTAGAAGGTGTAATTGACTTATGCTTCTCAGGTAAATATACACGCACAGAACTTAAAGAATATGTATCTCAACGTGCAGGACTTACAGATTATCTTGGAACAAGTGATGTAAGAGATGTACAGGAAATGATGGAACAAGGTAATGAACAAGCTAAAATGCTTTATGAAGCAATGGCTTATCAAATTTGCAAAAATGTAGGGGCAATGGCTACAGTATTAAAAGGCAAAATAGATGCTATTGTTGTAACAGGTGGTGTAGCTTATTCTAAACAATTTATACGTCTTCTTAAAGAACGTATTGATTTCCTTGGAGAAGTAATTGTTATTCCTGGTGAAGAAGAAATGCTCGCTTTAGCAGAAGGCGCATTACGCGTTTTAACTGGCGAAGAAGAAGCTAAAACAATATAAAATAAAAACTCCCTCTTTTATCTTGAAATATTCTGACAAATGTGCAAACATTAGAATATAAGATAAGGGGGGATTTTATGTTTAAGAAGAATAGAATTTTAATAGCTATTTTAACATTAGGAATGCTTATAGTATTTGTAGCCTGTTCCTCTTCAAATAAAACTAGCTCATCCGAAAGGCCAATGGAAGCTGTAGCAGAAGAAGCCAAACAAGAGACAAGTATAGTAGCGGATGAAGCAGCAGATCAAGCTGGAGGAATACAATTTAATACCAGTAGTCAGCTTAATAGAAAAGTTATTAAGACAGGAAGAATAGACCTTCAAACAAAGACATTTGATGATACAGTCCAAAGTATTATGGACCATGTGAATGAAATAGGTGGATTTATTCAGAACTGTTCTATAGAAGGAAACAACTTATATAGTGAATATAATAGACGCTATGCCAATTTAAGTGTGCGCATTCCTAATAAAGAATTTGATAAATTTATGAATGAAAGCAGTCAGTTTGGGAATGTAACTTCTAAGTCCGTACAAGGTGAAGATGTAACAGACCAATATATGGATACAGAGATAAGGCTGGAGACACTTGAAATTCAGGCAGAAAGGCTTAAAGAGTTACTTAAACAGGCAGGGGATTTAGATAAGCTCTTTAAAATAGAGCAAGAACTTGCTAATGTAACTTATGAAATAGAATCTTTAAAGGGGACTTTAAAGAAATATGATAGTCTTATTGATTATTCAACGATAGAGATTAATGTAGAAGAAGCAGAGGTCTATGTACAGCCTGCTAAAAAAGTTACTTTCTTAGATAAAATTAGAAATACATTTATGGATTCGGTAGATGGACTGATTAATGTATTACAAGGTATTGTACTTGTTGTGGTAGCTATGATACCATTCCTTATTATTATTGCACCAGTTGCCCTTGTGGTTGCATGGATTATTATAAGAACTAATAGAAAGAAAAAAGAAAAGTAGAATTTAAAGGCTCCAAGGTTATGATATACCTTGGAGCTTAATTAAGTTTAAGGTATTCATCAGATATAAGTTGAAATACACTACTATAAAGCGTTTTTTCTGCACGTGTAGACGTCATGAATAAAGGATTAAGAAAGTTATAAAAAGGTTTAAGAGAGTAAAAAGAGTTATTCTTCTTATTATAAACATCTTGAATATGGATAGTACCTAAATCACTAATAGAGAAATAATAATGAGTTTTAGGAGTGCTGATATTCGATATGACACCAATGTTTATAACAGTTTCATCATTTATATACCCATAACCACGTGCCTTATAATAAGTAGGTGTAGTAATGAGATTTAGAAGATTGTTGGCCAGTTCATTTGGGAGCTTAACCTCTTCCAAAATAATATTTTGTAGGGCAGGTTGTGCAATAGTAGCATAAACTTTTAGACTTTCACAAGGAGTATCATTAGAGAGTTTAAGACGATTGGTTAAAAAATAATAAAGAAGTAAATAAGCTAAGAATAGTAAGATGAGTAGGCACTTAAAGTATTTATTTTTGAGTAAGTTATTTTGCACCTTTAATGAACACCTCCTTAAAAATTGTATTATAAGTATATTTGATAGGGAATGATGTTATTCAATTAATAAGTTTAATAAACAAAAAAGGTATCACAAATCGTGATACCTTTTTATTTAAATGAATTATGCTTGGTTTACAGAACCGAATAATTCCATTTTTTCTTTTACTGTAGCTTTGATAGCTTCGAAACCTGGAGCTAATACTTTACGAGGGTCGAATCCTTTACCTTCTAAGTCTTTACCAGCTTCGATGTATTTACGTGTAGCAGCAGCGAATGCTAATTGACATTCTGTGTTAACGTTGATTTTAGCAACACCTAAAGAGATAGCTTTTTTGATCATTTCTTCAGGGATACCTGTACCACCGTGTAATACTAATGGCATTGTACCTGTAGCATCAGCGATTTTTTCTAATGCATCGAAAGCTAAACCTTTCCAGTTTTCTGGGTATTGACCGTGAATGTTACCAATACCAGCAGCAAGCATAGTTACGCCTAAGTCAGCGATAGCTTTACATTCGTTAGCATCAGCGATTTCACCAGCACCAACAACACCATCTTCTTCTCCACCGATTGAACCAACTTCAGCTTCTAAAGAAAGACCTTTTTCACTTGTTAAAGCAACTAATTCTGTTGTTTTAGCAATGTTTTCTTCGATAGCGTAGTGTGAACCATCGAACATGATTGAAGAGAAGCCAGCAGCCATAGCAGCTTTAGCTCCTTCGTAGCTACCGTGATCTAAGTGAAGAGCAACTGGAACAGTAATGTTTAATTCTTCAAGTAAACCATTTACCATACCAACGATAGTTTTGTAACCGCCCATGTATTTACCAGCACCTTCAGATACACCTAAGATAACTGGTGAGTTGTTTTCTTGTGCTGTTAATAATACAGCTTTTGTCCATTCTAAGTTGTTGATGTTGAATTGACCAACAGCGTATTTACCAGCACGAGCTTTATTAAGCATTTCTTTAGCAGAAACTAACATGATATTACCTCCGTCAAATGGGTTATTCTATTTTAGAGAAAAATAATAAGAACTACCAATTTTCCCTACCTTCAATTATTATACCCTAAATGTCAAGTTGTGAAAATATAAACTAGTAATTTTAATAGGCTAAAAATCAAGGAAAAATAGAGAATTTACTAGAAAAAATGACTATATTTATTTGAAGGTTTAGAAAAAAGAAGTGTATAATAAGAAATAAAGAGGGGCAATAGGAGAGAAAATATGAATACAGTTTATAAATGGATACCATATGATTATTGGCAGACTACAGAATATGAAAACTGGCTTAAAGAGCAGGCTGCATCAGGATTAGAAATTCAACATGCAGGAAAGTATTGGGGGCGCTTTAAAAAATCTTCTCCTAATCAAGTAGAATATAGAATAAGCATTAGTAAAACAAGATTAGATGAAGATGGTATGACAGACTTAGATTGGGTAAAGGTAGATAAAAATAGTGACTTTATACTCTATCGTTCATCTATGGCAGAGCCTGATAGTGCCTTATACAAGTACAAAGAGGAATACTTAGAGGACGTGGCGGCACGTAAGAAACAGCATGCAGGAGGAATTTCTGGATTTAAATTAGGTATAGGACTTATTATAGGATTTTCTATCATATTATTTATAATCAAATACATTTTTATGCAAGAAGAAGTTAGTGTCATAGGGCTGATTAAAGGAAATAATAGTACTCTTGGATTTCTATTGTTTGTATATAGCGTAGGTTTTTATAGAGATAAAAGAGCTATTAATGGATTAAATAGGTTACAAAGCAGGATAGAATCAGGGGATTCTTCTAAAGGGCAACAGCCTCATACCTTACAAAAGATAACCTATATCATATTACTGATAATGATGATAGCTTTATTTTTTACAACATTTACTTCTATATCTAGAGATGAGCATAAGTTACCACTAGGGGATACTGAGTTACCTATAGTAAGTCTAGCAGTATTAGAAGAGGAGAGTCATCTTGTAAGAGATCCGGAAGATGAAAAATATAAGTGGATGAATAGCTATAGTGAGCAGTGGAGTATTTTTGCAAAGCGTATGTATTGGGCCGATGAACGTGGTTATATAGCGGACAGAGAAGATGAAGGGAGATATCGAGACCTAAAACAGGAATTCTATGAATTGACTTTTAAAGGGATGGTGGAACCTTTAGCACAAGAGTTGATGGATAAGTATGGTTATGGAGAAGCATTTGAGGAAATAAAAGTATCTGGATTAGATAAGGCCTATGTAGTAGAAAACAATAGAGGCATACAGCTTGTAGTCATTAAGAATAATTGTGTCCTATATGTGGAGTATAGAGGTGATGTAATACTAGAAGAATTATTAGAAGAAGTAGTTAGAAAAATTACTTTATAGAATGGAAAAAGAGGTTATCACTTTAATGAGTATAAAGTGATAACCTCTTTCCTATTAAAATAATAAATGTCCTACAAGTGCAATCACAGGAAGTGTGATAAGTGTTCTTTGTAAGAAGATAATAAAGAGTTCTTTTAAGTTTACTGGAATTTTAGAGCTAAGTAAAAGAGCTCCTACTTCTGATAAGTAGATAAGCTGTGATATAGATACACAAGCTACTACGAAACGTGTCATATCAGAAGCTGCGTTTGAAATAAGGATAGATGGAAGAAGCATATCAGCAAAACCAGCAAGAAGTGTACTAGATGCTGCTAATGCGTCAGGTACTCCAAGTACTGCAAGTAAAGGATAGAATGGTAAACCTAATATTTTAAATACTGGTGTGTATTCAGCAATAATAAGAGCAATTGTCCCTATGCCCATTACGACAGGAATAACTGCAAACCACATATCCATAACGTTTTTGAAACCATCTACTAAAATACATTGTTTAATGCTTTGGTGCTCAGCTTTATCAAGAGCTTTTTCAAGACCATATGTGAAAGAGTTGTAGCCTTTTGGTAAGCTTTCAGTGTGCTTTGGAGTAGAACCATCAATAAGTAAGTCTTTTTTCTTAGCTAAAGGTCCGAATTTAGGAACTACGATTGCTGCCACAATACTTGCAAGTGTTACTGTTAAGTAGAATGGAATAAACATATGGCTAAGGCCTACTGTTTCAGCAATAACGAGTGTGAAGGTAATAGAAACAAGTGAGAAAGTAGTTCCGATTACACAAGCTTCTCTTTCTGTATAGAAGCCATCTTCATATTGTTTACTTGTAAGAAGTACACCGATTGTACCATCACCAAGCCAAGAAGCAATACAGTCGATTGCAGAACGACCTGGAAGTTTAAATACAGGACGCATAACTTTTACAAGTAAAGCACCTACGAACTCAAGAAGTCCGAAGTTTAATAATAAAGGAAGTAAAAGTCCTGCAAAGAAGAAAATAGTAAAGAGTACAGGAAGAAGATCAGCTAAGATAAGACCACCTGTAGATCCGCCATAAATAAACTCTGGTCCGATTTCAAATACAGCACATGTAAGGAATACAACGCTTAATAAACGAATAGCAAACCATACAGGTGTTACATTGAAAAGTGTATTTAAAAACTTATTATCTAAAATGCATTTAGGTTTTACTGTTTTAGCAATAATACTTCCAATAGCTGTAATTGCAGTAATTACTAATAAAATATAAGGAAGAAAATCACCAAGGATACCTTGAAGTCCTTTTGATAAAATAGCCACTGGAATAGTAATGCCATTTTCAGTAGTGATTGGTATCATAAATAAAAATATCCCGATCAGCGATGGGATAATGAATTTAAGCATAGATGTTAATGAATATTTCTTCATTTCTATGTTCCCTTCTTGTAATAATAGTTCGTTCTATCAAGTCTTGTAACATTATAATTTATAAGTTATAAAAATGCAATAATTAATTTACATAAATATGTATAAAAATTAAAATCTGAAATATACTAAAGACCTAGTAGAGTAGAGGAGTTCTTGTTATAATAAAGAAGAATATTTATTAAATAAGTATTTAGTGAAGATATAAAAGGAGATTCCACATATGTTACATGCTTTTCAAAGAACAGAGATGCTCTTAGGTTCAGAAGCACTGGAAACGCTTAAAAATAGTACAGTAGCTATCTTCGGAGTAGGTGGTGTAGGTTCTTATACAGCAGAAGCTTTAGCAAGAACAGGTGTAGGCCATTTAGTGCTTATAGATAGTGATACTGTTTGTGTAAGTAATATTAATAGACAAGTTCATGCTACTACTGAGACAGTAGGTAGACCAAAAGTTGAAGTAATGAAAGAGCGTATTGCGCTTATTAATCCTGATGCTAAGGTAACAACTTACCAAATGCTTTATAATGCAGAAACTGCAGAAAGTATGCTTAGCGAAGAATATGACTACGTAGTAGATGCTATTGATATGGTAACTTCTAAGATTGACCTTGTAGTAAGATGCAAAGAAAAGAATATACCTATTATGAGTGCTATGGGTGCTGCCAACAAAATGGACCCTACACGTTTAGAAGTAAGCGATATCTATAAGACAAGTGTGTGTCCACTTGCAAAAGTTATGCGCCAAGAGCTTAAAAAGAGACGTGTAAAAAAACTTAAAGTAGTTTATTCAAAAGAAATTCCTCTCAAACCATCACAGCCAGAGCCAGGTGAAATTCCAGCTTCAGGTTGGACAAGAAGACAAATTCCAGCGTCAGTAGCCTTTGTACCTTCTGTATCAGGCCTTATTATTGCTGGCGAAGTTGTAAAAGACTTAATTGGATATAAAGCTTAAAGAAAACACCCTTTTAGGGTGTTTTTTTCATGGATTGGGTGTATATTTTTTATATAAGTTATTTTAACAAAAGGGTCAAAGGAGAGGATAAAATGGTTAAACATATTGTAATGTGGAAAGTAGCAGAGCACCCAGTACATGGGAGTAAGGAAGAAGTCATGGCGAAGATTAAAGCTGGACTTGAAGGGCTTAAAGGACAAATAGAAGGTCTTGTAGAAATAGAAGTGGGGATTAACTTTAATCCTGCAGAAACTGCTTATGATGTAGCGCTTTATTCTGTATTAGAAAGCAAAGAAGCACTTGCTTTCTATCAAGCACATCCAAAGCATTTAGAAGTAGCTAATAATCTTGTAAGACAGGTAGCTACATCAAGAGTTGTTGTAGACTACGAACAATAAGAGAGGTTGCATAGGACTAACATACGTTGAGCAATTTAATCATCCCAAGCTAGACCTATCACATGTATTATGTAAGCAGGTATTGTATAAAAGTAATAGATTAAGACAATCTAATAAAGAGTAATTAAGAAAATTTGGATTCGAACGTATGTTTGATTTTGCTGAAGCGTCATGTTATAGTAAAAGAAAGAGACAACAAAGGAGAACATCATGATTAATCAAATTGGTAAAATTACACTTTATGTGAATGATCAAGAAGAAGCAAAGAAATTCTGGACAGAGAAAATGGAATTTGTAGTAAAGTTTGAGGCACAGATGGGGCCAAACATGACATGGCTTGAAGTAGGTCCAAGTGAAGAAGCTTTTACTACTTTTGTGTTATATAATAAAGCCTTAATGCAGATGCAAAAACCAGATATGGTTTTAACACATCCTAGCATTCTTTTAAGTACAAAAGATATTGAAGCAGCACATGCTAAGATGAAAGCAAATGGTGTGGAAGTACAAGATATTATGGCTATGCCATATGGAAAAATGTTTAATTTTAAAGATCAAGACGGTAATGATTACTTATTACGTGAAGATAAATAAAAATAAAGATAAAAAGGCCTTTAAGTACTTTATAAAGTACTTAAAGGCTTTTCTTTATGAATTTTTATGTACATGTGTAGACTTTTATTTAATTTCCCAGTGAATAATAAGATAGCCTATTTAAAGAAGATGGGAAAGAAAGTTAGAACTATTCAAAGAGTCTTGTAACACCTACTAAAGTACTTAAAGAAGAATCTAGGCTAAGTTTAATAGTAAGGTTAGGAGCTACCTTTTGTAGTTGAGGTAATAAACTATCTTTAAAGAGAGGAAAGCTTTTAGCAATCTGTCCACCTAGGACAAGAGTAGTAGGCTTAAAGGTCCTTAAGAAGCCTGTAATAGCCTGACCAAAGCGTGTACCAAACCTATCAAAAGTTGTAAGTGCTGATGGACAACCTTCTAGAGCTAAATCATAGATAGATTTAACATCATAGACGAGAACATGATGAAGCTCTTCATGGAGATTAAGAATGCCTCTAGCGGAAATATAGTCATCAATAATACTATTAAGAAAAGGCGTATCATAAACCCAGCCGTTAAGGGGAACATCAGGGCGATTGGTAATAAGCTTGCCATCTTCTAAGAAGGCGGAACCAAGCCCTGTACCAATGCAAAGACATAGTACCCTGCCTTGCATAAGGTCTTGATTTAATAAAGTTTCACCTAAAGCATAAAGGCTAGCATCATTTTCAAATTTAATCTCACACGTAGGACTTGCAACCTTATTAAAGATTTCACTCTCTCTGAGGCGTGATAAGATTTCTTCGCCAAGAGGTAGGCCATATAGGCTATCATACTTATTAATATTTTGCATAAGAGAGATACCTTTTTCATAGTCAAAAGGACCAGGAAAAGCCATACCAATACCTACAACATGTATAGGGTAAGGCGCTTCTTTAATTTTATCTAAAATAATGGTAGTAAAATGATTTAATAAGGTTTCCTTATCTTTTTGGGCGAGGGAAGGATAGTGCGTAATACCAGGTGTAAGGGGTGTACCATTAGGTGCAATAACGCTGGTTTTAATAGAAGTTCCACCTACATCTAAGGCGATAAATGTATCCATAAAAGTAATCCTTTCTAAAAATATATTATAATATATATTAAACATTATAACATATTGAAATATGTTATAACATATGCTAACATCAAAATAGATTAAAAATCCCTTGGGGGTATATTAGGAGGCTATTATGCTAGATCGTAAATGGCAAGTTTATGTTATTCATCACTCTCACACAGACATAGGTTATACAGATTTACAAGAAAAAATTATCTATAATCACATGGATTATATTCGTTCAGCAGTTAAGATGACAGAGGAAGCTCCTGATTTTAGATGGAACTGTGAAACTTACTATTGCGTAGAGAAATTCCTTGAAGAAGCAACAGAAGAAGAAAAACAAACATTTATGAAACAAGTTAAGGCAAATGGAATTGGTTTGTCTGCGACTTACTTAAATTTTACAGATTTAGTAGATAAAACAGTTTTAAGTAAACGTACAAAGGAAATGGTAGACTACTTTAAACAATACGATATTCCAGTTAAAGTAGCTATGAATGCGGATGTTAATGGTATTTCATTAGGAAGTCTAGATGCATTTTTAGATAATGGCATTGAGTTCTTCTTTACCAATATTCACTGCCACCACGGTATGTACCCACTTTATCAAAATCAAAAGCCTTACTACTGGCAAAACAAAGCGGGTAAAAAACTACTTGTATGGAGTGGGGAACATTACAATTTAGGTAATGCTTTAGGGCTTGTACCAAATAAACATGCTAACTTTATGACACAAAACTACTTTGGTGGATCAAAACCAAAAACACCAGTAGAAAGCTTAAAAGATAATCTTTATGATTACCTTAAAGAGTGCGCAGATAATGATTACCCATATGACTTTATCCCAACAAGTGTATCAGGCGTATTTAGTGATAATGCACCTCCAAACATGGATATCCTCACTATGATCCAAGAATTTAATAAGGCTTATGGTGATGAAGTTGAAATCAGAATGGTAACAGTTCAGGAACTTTATGATGCGATTAAAGATAGATTAGGTGAGATTCCAACTTATGAAGGTGATTTAACAGATTGGTGGGCACACGGAGTAGGTAGTACACCATACCCTGTAAAACACTACAAAGAAGCACAACGTATGTATCACTTATGTGAAAGACTAGACCCAGAGCATAAAGTGATGAAAGAGCAGTTTGTAAGAGATGCAGAAGATAACTTACTTGTTTATTCAGAGCATACATGGGGACATTCTTCAACTATTACAAATCCTTATGATACCATGGTGCAAAACCTTGATATTCGTAAAAATAGCTATGCTTCTAAGGCACATGAAGGGGCAGCTAAGAATCTTAACCGTATCCTACACAGCAGAGGGGATAAATTAAGATACTATGATAGAGATGGTAAGATTAAAGCAATCAATACTTCAGACCGTGCAGGTAAAAAAGTAGTAGAATTCTACATTGAAGTATGGGGCTATGATGGTGTAGAAGTCGTAGAAGCAGCCACAGGCAAAGTAATGGATACACAAATTTCAAGTCATCCAAGAGGCGTACTCATTAGCTTTATTGACCACTTTAATGCTTTTGAAGAAAAAGTTTATACTTTCACAGAGACACGTACACCAGTACAAAAGAACAATACACGTGTAGCTTATATGGGCTCTGAAAGAGTTAAGGATATCATAAATAACTATGATCCAGTAACTTATACACTTCCATATCAAATTGAAAGTGATTACTTTAGAATTAGTTATGAAATTGGTAAAGGTGTTACTTCATTCTACAATAAAGTAGAAGATAAAGAGATGCTTAAAGAGGGAGATGCTAAATTCTTCACACCAATCTATGAAAATACAGAAATTCGTACAGATATTTATGAAGAAAGACGTCTTCTAGGTAGAAATATTAGAGGACTTCACGCTAAGAAATATATAGGTGAACTAACAGAGGTTAAACTTATTGATAATGGCAAAGTCTTTAAAACCATAGAGCTTATTTATAAATTAGAAGGTACTTACTTCAGTTCTGTAGTTATTAGAATGTACAATGAACTTCCAAAAATTGAGTTTAAGTATAAGATTGCTAAAACACTTTCAGAGGATGTTGAAAATATCTTACTTCCTCTTACATTAGACTTACCTGGTAGAACACTTTATATGGATAAGAGTGATGTTACGTTTAAACCAGGAATAGATCAGATTCCAGGAACTTGTATGGAATACTATCTTATTGACAATGGTCTAGTTTATGAGACAGAAAAGAGTAGTATTTTAATCCAGACAAAGGATGCACCAATGATTTATATGGGAGACCTTAAACATCATCCAATTTTATTATGTGATAATAAAGAAGAAAACAACCAACGTGATGTATACTCTTGGATTATGAATAATATCTGGGAAACAAACTTCAAAATGGATTTATCAGGTATTACAGAATTCTGCTATAGCTTAAATATGATAGAAACAGAAAATGTTACTGAAAGCTTTAAGGCTATGAAGGATGAAGATTACGGTGTTATTACATTTATGATTGACTAGGAGAGGGACAGATTATGACGAGATATGATAAATATCCGGAGGTTAAAGTAAAAGGTTATGACCACTGCGCATGGCAAGGTTATGACCAGATTACAGCAGTATTAAAAGATAGATTACAACCAAGTGCTAAAAATGTAGTGGTAGTAGACTGCTACCCAGGTGTAGATGTAAAAGAGGTTGTAGAAGGACTAAGTGAGCTTAAGTTTGATAAAGTGATTTATTCAGATGAGTGTGCACTTCAAGGGGAAGCTTTAACAGCAGCTATTGATGCGTATCTTACAGAAGACCGTGTATTTGGCGTCCTTACGACAAAGAATTTCCAAGATGTTTTTAGAGCTGAAAAGATAGAAGAAGCTAAAGTACAACTTGAAGAGGCCGAAGGGAATGTACTTGTATGCGGAACGGGAGCAGGGCTTATTACAACAGGAGATATCTATATCTTTGCAGATCTTGCGAGATGGGAAATCCAGATGCGTTACCGTAAGGGAATGTCTAACTGGAATGTAGAAAATAGTGATGCACCAATCTTAACAAAATACAAAAGAGGTTTCTTTGTAGAGTGGCGTATGGCAGATAGACACAAAGTTGCTAACTACAAGAACTTTGATTATGTACTTGATACAAATGTAGCAAATGAACCTAAACTTGTAAGCGGTGAAGCCTTCTTTGCAGGTCTTAATGAAACAGCACATAGACCATTTAGAGTAGTACCATACTTTGATGCAGGGGTATGGGGCGGTCAATGGATGAAAGAAGTATGTGACTTAGATAGAGAATCTGAAAATTTTGCATGGAGCTTTGACGGTGTACCAGAGGAGAATAGTCTGTACCTTCGTTATGGTGATGTAAGACTTGAAGTACCTTCTATTAATGTTGTTTTTTATAGACCACAAGCTTTATTAGGAACTAAAGTTCATGCAAGATTTGGCACAGAGTTCCCAATTCGCTTTGACTTCCTAGATACAATGGGTGGCCAAAATCTATCTCTTCAAGTGCATCCTCTTACAGAGTACATCCAGCAAACCTTTGGTATGCACTATACTCAAGATGAGAGTTATTACATACTAGATTGTAAAGAAGGAACGAAAGTTTATCTAGGTGTTAAAGAAGGTATTAAGCCAGAAGAGATGATAGAAGACTTAAAATCGGCTCAAAGGGGTGAAATGAGCTTTGATGCTGAGAAGTATATTAATACTTTTGATGTGAAAAAGCATGACCATTTCCTTATTCCAGCAGGAACTATTCACTGCTCTGGTAAAGATACGATGGTACTTGAAATTAGTGCAACACCTTATATCTTTACCTTTAAGCTTTGGGACTGGGATAGGCTTGGCCTAGATGGTCTGCCACGCCCGATCCATATTGAGCATGGTGAAAAAGTAATCGACTGGACACGTACAACCACTTGGGTAGAAAGAGAACTTGTAAACCCAATAGAGCAAGTAGCAGAAGGTGAAGGCTATATAGAAGAACGTACAGGCCTACACGAGCGTGAATTCATTGAAACACGTAGACACTGGTTTACAGAAACTGTACACCATACTACACAAGGCAGTGTAAATGTGTTAAATTTAGTAGAAGGTGAAGAAGCTGTTGTAGAAAGTCCTACAGGTGAGTTTGAACCGTTTGTTGTACATTATGCAGAAACATTTATCATTCCTGAAAGTGTTAAAGCTTATACTATTAGACCACATGGACCATCTGTTGGGAAAAAACTTGCTACAATTAAGGCTTATGTAAGATAAGAAAGTAGAAGTAGGAGGACTTATATGTTAGTAAGAAGTAAAGGCGCACCTACGCTAAAAGAGCAGTTAATCAATATTATTAAGTCAGATATTGAAACTGGTGTCTATAAAGAGGGTGAACTCTTACCTAGAGAGATTGATTATGAAGAAAAATATGGTGTAAGCCGTATTACGGTAAGAGCAGCCATTGGTGAACTAGAACAAAAGGGATATGTTGAGCGTATTAAAGGTAAAGGCACTATCGTACTAAAATATAGGAAATCCGAACCATTATTAAAGATAGAAGGCTTCACTGATGAAATGAAGGCAAAGGGTATTATCCCTAACACTGCCTCTGCTGTAATTAAATTGGTAAAGGCTGATGCGGACTGCGCAGAAGCGTTAGGGATTGATAAAGGCATGCCTGTTTATGAATTAATCAGGGTGAGATGTATCAATGATATTCCTATTGTACGTTTTAAAACTTATATTAAAAGTACAATAGATATGTCTTTAGACTCTTCTTTATACTATGACTCTCTTTATGAATACTTAAGAAGAGAACAAGGCGTAGAAATTTCTAAGATTAAACAACGTATTACAGCGGGCCTTGCAGATGAAGTACTTGCTAAAGAATTAAATTGTAATAAAAAAGGACCTATGCTTATTTTAAAAAGGGTAGGTTATGACCAAAATGATGAAGTCTTTGAGTATACTGAAGGACAGTATGTGGCTTCACGTTATGAATACTATATGGAACTTACCAAATAAAACAAGATGCACATGCTAATCGGCATGTGCATCTTGTTTTATTTCCCAATGAATAATAAGCGTCATAAGGGCACGTAAGAGTATAATAGCACCAAGGATGATAATCTCATCTAAAGTACGAACAAGTACAGTTTTAAGAATTTCGGCAGCCAACTTAAACTCTAAAGACATGGCCATAGAGTTAGCAAAGTGGCTTTTGGTAATAGTGAAATTGTTATGTAAGAGGCCTTTAAGGTAGCAGTAAAAGCCATCAAAAGCCCCTACGGCAAGGACAATGATACCCATTGTTTCAAGCAGATGAATAAGGGTAGGAAGATATTGGTTAATGAGGTGTTCAAGCATTTAAAGACCTCCTTTTTAAGTAGCTTGGCCACGTTTCAGGTCTATACAAAGTATGTTATGATAAGAAGAGATAGAACTAAAACTTTAAAGGAGTTTATATAAATGGCAAAGAAATTAGTATTAGCAGAAAAGCCAAGCGTAGCACGTGATATTGCACGTGTTCTAAAATGCAGCAAAAAAGGCAATGGATATATAGAAGGTAATGATTATATTGTAACTTGGGCATTAGGTCACTTAGTAGGACTTGCAGACCCAGAAGCTTATGATGATAAATATAAAACTTGGACAATGGAGTCTCTTCCAATGCTTCCAAAGCAAATGAAATTAGTAGTACTTAAAGGCGGCGGCAAGCAGTTTAATGCTGTTAAAGAGCAGATGAATCGTAAGGATGTAGGTGAAATCATTATTGCTACAGATGCTGGGCGTGAAGGGGAACTTGTAGCAAGATGGATTATTGAAAAAGCTAGAGTGAATAAGCCAATGAAACGTCTATGGATTTCTTCTGTAACAGACAAAGCTATTTTAGATGGCTTTAAACATCTTCATCCTGCTAAAGAATACGAGCACCTTTATGAAGCAGCAGTATGCCGTGCAGAGGGTGACTGGGTAGTAGGACTTAATGTAACACGTGCCCTTACTTGTAAATATAACGCACAGCTTTCAGCAGGACGTGTACAGTCAGCAACCCTTGCTATGATCGTAGCAAGAGAAGAGGAAATTAAAAACTTTAAGCCAGAAGACTACTTTAACCTTAAAGCGAAAGTTAAAGGCTTTAGTTTAGATTGGCAAGGAGCAAAAGGACCTAATATTTATAAGAGTGATGTAGCTAAGCAAATTACTGATGAAGTAGAAGGTAAAGCACTTAAAGTCACAAAGGTAGATGAGACCAATAAAAAAGCTTATGCACCTGCCCTTTATGACTTAACAGAGCTTCAAAGAGATGCCAATAGACTTTATGGCATGAGTCCAAAAGAGACCCTTTCTATTATGCAAAGACTCTATGAAAACTATAAAGTCCTTACTTACCCAAGAACAGATTCTAGATATATTTCCCAGGACATTGTACCAACACTAAAAGACCGCTTAGAAGCTGTGAGTGTAGGGCCTTATAGAGCAGCAGTAAAAAGTATTCTTCAAAATGGCATTAAGCCAAGCAAACATTTTGTAGATAACAGCAAGGTATCTGACCACCACGCTATTATTCCAACAGAAGAAAGTGTTATGTTATCCAATTTAAGTAATGATGAGCGTAAAATCTATGAGCTTGTTATTAAACGTTTCTTAAGTGTACTTTTACCACCATGTGAGTATAAACAAACAAATATTGAGGTTAAAGCAAATGAGCATACTTTTATCGCAAAAGGTAAAGTTATGCTTAAACAAGGTTGGAAGATGGTATTTGATAAAGAGGAAGATGGTGAAGAAGGCTTCAAAGAAAACTTACCAGAAGTTAAAGTAGGAGATGAACTTAAAGTACTTAGCGTAGAATGCTTAAAACTTCAAACAAAAGCACCAGCACGCTTTACAGAAGCTACTCTTCTTTCAGCTATGGAGAGCCCACATAAATATGTGAAGGTAAGTAAGGAAGCAGCTAAAACACTGGGAGAGACAGGTGGTATTGGTACAGTTGCTACAAGAGCAGATATTATTGAGAAACTCTACAATATGTTCTACATTGAGAAAAATGGCAACAGTATTATACCAACTTCAAAAGGTAAACAGCTTATTGACCTTGTACCAGAAGACTTAAAGTCACCACTTCTTACAGCTAAATGGGAAAGAGAGTTAGACTTAATCAGTAAGGGCAAACAAAATCCAAAAGATTTTACCATGCGTATGCGTAAGTATAGCGGTGAGCTAGTAGAAGCGGTTAAAGGTAGCACAGATAAGTTTAGACATGACAATATAGTAGGTAAACGTTGCCCAGAGTGTGGTAAAAATCTACTTGAAGTAAAAGGTAAACATGGCATGATGTATGTATGTCAGGATAGAAGCTGTGGTCATAGAGAAAATATTAGTAAGTTTACGAATGCACGCTGCCCACAATGTCATAAACGACTTGAACTACGTGGTCAAGGTGATGGACAAATCTATGTATGTACAACGTGTACATTTAGAGAAAAAGCAAGTGCCTTTAAAAAGCGTTTTGAAGATAAACCAGGTAAAGTAGATAAAAAATCTGTACAAAAATATATGAAACAACAGCAGAAAGAGGATGAAGGTAACTTTGCATTTGCAGAGCTCTTTGCTAATTTAAATAAAAAATAAGAAATAGGGAAAATGAGAGATTATGCGTATAACTGAAGGGATTGTAAATATATCAGTAAGAGAACTTGTAGAGTTTGTCATGCGCTCAGGTAGTATTTTTGCTGCCTTTGTCAGTAGGGCAAGAGCTGTAGAGGGTACAAAAGCACATAAGAAGATTCAAGAATCTATGAATGCAAACTATGAGAAAGAGGTAAAGTTAGTCCACGAATGTGAAGTTTCTGGGATTACTTTTGTTGTAGAAGGCCGTGCAGATGGGATTATGACGGACCTTATTGCAGTGACCATAGATGAGATTAAATCTACACGTACAAGCCTCGATGTAATAGATGAAGACTACAATCCCCTTCACTGGGCGCAGGCTAAGTGCTATGCCTATTTCTATGCAAGTGAGCATCGCTTAAAAGATATGAATGTACGCTTAACTTACTACAACCTAGATACCAAGGAGACCAAGCATCTTCTAAAAGTTTATACCTATGAAGAACTTGAAGGCTTCTTTAAGGGCGTTATAGACAAGTATGCTCTATGGATTCGTTTCTATATGGATTGGGGAGCAGAGCGTACAGGATATCTAAAGGCCTTATCTTTTCCTTTTGAAAATTACCGAGCAGGCCAAAGAGAGCTAGCGGTTAATGTGTATAAAAGTATTACCAATGAGGCTAAGTTATACGTTAATGCGCCTACAGGTATAGGTAAGACCATCTCCACGCTCTTTCCAGCACTAAAGGCTATGGGAGAAGGGCACGTAGGTAAAATCTTTTACTTAACGGCTAAGACCATTACAAGAACAGTGGCAGAGAAAAGTATTAAGATGATTTATGATAAAGGGACACGTGTAAAGGCCATCACCCTGACAGCTAAGGATAAAATATGCTTCTTAGATGAACGTAATTGTCACCCAGACTTTTGTAAATATGCAGAGGGTCACTTTGATAGAGTAGATGAAGCCGTATATGATGCCATTACGCATACAGACTTATTTACAAGAGAAATGATAGAGGCGTATGCAAAGAAGTATCATGTATGTCCTTTTGAGTTAGCTTTAGATTTAGCCATATATGCAGATGTGGTTATTTGTGACTATAATTATGTCTTTGACCCTACAGTTGCACTTAAACGCTTTTTAGACCAGAGGGACTTTGTGATTTTAGTAGACGAAGCCCATAACCTAGTAGAAAGAGCGAGGGAAATGTACTCCGAGAGTGTGTCTAAAAATCAGTTTCTAAGTGTGAGAAGGTCTATTAGCAAGCAGTATCCCACAATAGCTCAGTCTTTAAGTAAGTTAAATGATTATATGCTAAGTGTCCGTAAGGATTATATTGATTTGACTGGAAGCATGATTAGTAAGGAAGAGCCTACTAAGCTGTATAGGCTTCTTAGAACTTTTATTAATGAATGTGATAAGAAGCTGCAAAAGGGCGCTATGCACAAGTTACCTCAAGATCTACTAGAGCTGTATTTTAGAGCTTATAACTTTAACAAAATCTATGAGTTCTTTGATGAAAGATATATTACGTATGCAGACCAAGTAGAGGGAGACTTAGTGCTTAAGCTATTCTGTATGGACCCTTCTTATTTAATTGGTAATATGATTAGCACCTGTAAAAGTGTTATTTTCTTCTCTGCTACCCTTATGCCTATCGATTATTATAAATATATGTTAGGTGGAGAGGGGGAGCGTGCCATTGCCCTTCCTTCACCTTTTGATAGGGAGAAGGCTCTAAAGCTTATTGCAACAGATGTGTCTACTAGGTATCAGCATAGAGAAAAAAGCTATGAGAAAATCTGTGAGTATATTAGAAAAGTAAGCGAGGGGAAAGTAGGCAATTATATAGTCTTTTTCCCTTCTTATAAATATATGAAAGATGTACATGCCTACTTTATAACCCATTATGAGGGATATGATATTTGTATGCAGGACACAAGTATGGATGAAGAGTCACGGGAAGCATTCTTATCACAGTTTGAGGTAAATCCCGTAAAGACAAAGATAGGTTTCTGTGTGCTTGGAGGAATTTTCTCAGAAGGCATTGACTTAACAGAAGATAGGCTTATAGGTGTTCTAGTGGTAAGCGTAGGATTGCCACAGATAGGGTTAGAGAAAGATTTAATTAAGTATCACTTTGAAGAACAAGGCAAAGATGGCTATCACTATGCCTATACTTATCCGGGTATGAATAAAGTACTTCAAGCAGTAGGAAGGCTTATTCGTACAGAAAAGGATGAAGGGGTTATTGTGCTTATCGACGACCGTTTTAATAGTCCACTGTACAGTAGCTTGATGCCACCAGAGTTAAGTGATAGAAAGTGTGTGCATTTAGGACAGGTAGAGGAAATAGTAGAGAAGTTTTGGATGTAAAAAACTCCCTTACTATAAAATAGAAGGGAGTAAATTAGCACTCTGCAAGAGTAATTCACCATAATCACTATTAAGAATATATTGCTGACCTTCTATAGCAAATACGCTTCTTAGTAAACTGCACCCATCACCTTGGTTACTTTGATGACAGCTAATGATTTTGCCGTCATGGTATTTCTCGGCATTACAGGCAGGAATAACTTCGAGTGATTCGGTAGTGTCCTCCCCGGTGCCTCCAAATAAAGTAACTTCTATATGGCGATCCTTTAAAAGGTGAGCCTTAGCATTAAGGTCATCTAGAAAAGGATTTGTGAGTGACATATGCTGATGGGGAATGGAATAAATTCTATTTTTATAGGTATAGAAGAGATAATCTCCATAGTCACCAGAAGGTACAAATTGGGCAAGTGAAGGAAAACTATTGAGTAGAAATGGTGTATGCTTCATATTAGATTTTGAAAAAACTTGCAGGTACAAATTTAGGTTTAAAGAAATAAAGTCAGGATTAGACATACAAGTGATAGGAATGCTACCGTTATTTAAGTAGCTGAAAGCAGGAATCAAGCCAGCATTGGGGGTGCCGATAAGAATCATGTGATTAATACTATAGTCGTAAGAGTCTGATTGTGCATAGGTTCTGGCAATAAGGCCACCTGTACCATGGCATACAAGATTGACTTTAGGAGCGCCTGAAACTTGTTTGACTTTATGAATAAGAGGACCTAATGTATAAAGAGCAAGGTCATCGACTTTTTGACGCCAATCATAAAACATAATAAAAAGGTCAGTGTTCATAGTATATCCATAATCTAGTAGCTGTTTTACAAAGCGTTTGCCTGTATAATGAGATGGGCCGAAGTGCCAAGACCCCATACCAGGAAGAATTTCTGTGCCTAAGGAGCCGAATAGTCCAGGAATATAAATTAAAGGTGTTTTACTTTGCATTCACTCACCTCCTTTTTATATAGTGTATGCATAGACAAGCGGGGTGTGATAAAATCCTTGAAGTAAAAATAAATAAAATATATGATTGAAACAGTTAATAAAATAAGGGGTGTGACAACATGAAAAAGCCAAAAGTATGTATTATTTTTACCGGTGGAACCATTTCAATGACAGTAGATGAGAATATTGGAGCAGCTATTCCAACCTTATCAGGGGAACAAATTTTATCAATGGTTTCAAATATTGATAAATTAGCAGATATAGAAGTCGTGAATTTATGTGAGATTCCTGGTCCTCATATGACCATTAGTAAACTATTAGAACTTAAATCACTTATTAAGAAAACTTTAGATAGAGATGATATAACAGGTGTTATCGTAACACATGGTACAGATACTTTAGAAGAAACAGCTTACTTTTTAGACCTAACAATCAACCATACAAAGCCGGTTGTAGTAGTAGGTGCGATGCGTAACAGTTCAGAACTTGGTTATGATGGTTCAAGTAACTTAGCAGCAGCAGTGTGTACAGCTATTTCTCCAAAAGCAGTTGGTAAAGGTGTATTAGTTGTCCTTAATAATGAAGTTAACATTGCAGCAGAGGTTACAAAAACGAATACTTTATCACTTAATACTTTCCAGTCACCTTATGGTCCATTAGGAATCATTGATACAAATGATTTGATTGTTTACCGTGATATTGCATATAGACAGCATATTGATACAGATAAAGTAGAACATAGAGTAGACCTAATTAAAGCTGTACTAGATATGGATGATAGGTTTATTAGACTTGCAGTAGATGCAGGGGCAAAAGGCATTGTAGTAGAAGCAATGGGCCGCGGCAATTTACCACTTAAAATGCTTGAAGGGGTTAAATATGCACTTTCAAAGGATGTAGTTGTAGTCATTGTTTCAAGATGTAGTTCAGGTCGCGTATTTGAATCTTATGGCTATGAAGGTGGCGGTAAAGAGCTTTCAGATTTAGGTGCTATCATGGGCGGAGAAATGAGAGGGCCTAAAGCAAGATTAAAACTTATGCTTGGCCTTGGCAAAACAACGAATATGGATGAAATCCGTAAACTCTTCACAGAAGAAAGCTATATATTATAAATTTAAAAAGGGCAGTCCTACAAACATGAGTGAGTTGTGGGGCTGCCTTTTTTCCATCTTATCATACAATCTATTTACTTATTTTAGATTGTAGCCCTTGCCAATCTGCTAAGAATTTCTCTATACCACTAGAAGTAAGAGGGTGATTAATCATTTGGGGAATAATACTGTAAGGAATAGTAGCAATATGGGCACCAGCTTTAGCAGCTTCAAGCACATGAACAGGGTGACGCACGCTAGCGGCAATAATCTCTGTAGAGATACCATGAATTTCAAAGATTTCGGCAATGTCCTCGATAAGTGTCATGCCATTAAAACCAATGTCATCTAACCTACCAATAAAAGGACTGACGTAAGTGGCACCGGCACGTGCAGCAAGAAGTGCCTGTTGAGCGGAGAAGATAAGCGTAACGTTGGTCTTGATACCTTTTTCAGTAAGTTGCTTTGTAGCCTTTAAGCCCTCTTCACACATTGGAATTTTGATGACAATATTAGGATGAATTTGAGCAAGGGCAGTACCTTCTTCTACCATCTTAGGAGCTTCTAAGGCAATAACTTCTGCGCTGATAGGCCCATCTACTATAGAAGAAATTTCTTTAATAACTTCTTCAAAAACAAGACCTTCTTTGGCGATAAGAGAAGGGTTAGTGGTAACGCCACAAATAACCCCTAGTTCGTTGGCTTTGCGAATATCTGTTACGTTGGCTGTATCAATAAATAATTTCATAATTCTACTCCTTATACTTTTTAGTTACTAGTAGCATGTGTATGATGGAGTAAAATTATGAGGGAGTGGGTATATTAAGTGGAAGATTATAACACACGTAGGGAGTAGGGCTTATGAATAATGCAACTATTTCGGATGAAACACTCATTCTTATTACAACAGCCATTATTATGGGCACATTAACGAGACTTATTACACTTAAACTAGATTATAGGCAATATCCTAGTTATCCTAATGGCTACTTTACCCATTGTGTACTGGGATTTATAGCAGCGGCGATAGGTGCTGTAGCTATGCCAGCTATAAAAAGCAAAAATTTTGTAGCTATGACTTTTCTAACGATTGCTATTCAGCAATTTAGAGATGTAAGGCGTGCAGAAAGAGAAAGCTTAGTTTCTCTTGAAAACACAGAGTTTACAGTAAGGGGAGATGCTTATATAGATGGCATTTCTAAGACTTTTGAATCACGCAATTATATGGTACTTATGGTATCGCTGGTTACAGGAATTGTGATGCAATTATTGGAAGATCATAGTATCCTTATGCAAGTTGGAGCAGGAGTACTAGCAGGAAGTATTGCTTGTATTTTGCTTAGGATTTTTACAAGAGGTCAGACCGTAGGGCAGGTAGCCGATGTAGCTATTGGAAAGGTAGAAGTAAAGGGAGCAGAGCTTTTTGTAGATGATATTTATGTATGTAATACATTAGGGACAGAAAATGCCCATAAGATGATGGCCGAAGAAGGCATGGCCGCAGTGATTACACCTAAGGAACAGCATTATCGTATTACATTAGATAATTTTGGGCAAAGGCAGGCCATTTTATTTGAGGTATGTAGAGCGCTAGGCGTAAAGCGATATCATTTTACGCGTAAGGAATATAAAGAAGGTAAGATTGTAGTAGCTATTGTACCGATTATAAGAGATGAAACGTTTATGATGCAGGTTATTAAAGAGACTCCTTTACTTGAAAATGTAACCAAGTATCATGGCATTATGAAACATAAATATATCAGTAAAGGAGAGTAAATCATGCATGAGAGAACTAATTATTTAGAGTATCTTGGGTATGTTACAACAAAGAAAGATAGAGTACTTAATGGTGCAGGGCTTATGCTTTATGCGAGTACGCCTGAAGAAGCCAGTGAACTTAGTCTAGACATTGCTAAAGCCATGAGGTGCGATGTGGTACAGCTAAAATGTGGTGATTATTTGCTCGTAAGTGTACCTAAGTAGTAGGAAAGATGGGACAAGTAGGATAAATTTTTATATAATGAAACTAAGAAGCAACGTAAGGGGGGAAGTTATGAAAATACTTATTGATGGAGATGGATGCCCAGTTATAGACCTTACCATTAAAGTAGCTAGAAAATATGGTATAGAAGTAGTTATTTTTTGTGATACAGCACATATGATAGACAGGCTCGGGGTTAAAACAATTATTATACAAAAGGGCATGGATGCAGTGGATTTTATGATAGCAAACAATGTTCATAAAGAGGATATTGTAGTTACTCAAGATTATGGATTAGCAGCTATGATTTTATCTAAAAAAGCGGCAGCTATTAATCAAAATGGTTTTATTTATACAGAAGGAAATATTGATCAGCTTCTTTTTAGAAGGCATGTAGTAAAGGTTGCGAGGAAATCAGGTGCACGTCTTAAAGGACCTAAAAAACGTACAGAAGAAGATAATATTAAATTTAAAGAAGGTCTTATAAAATTATGTGAAGCAAAGCTCGCACAAGAAAAAGCGACCTTGTAAATTGGTAGCTATAGCTACAGAAAAATAAAAAGGGGTACGCTATAATAAGTGCAAGAAACTTATATATCAAGAAAGCAGGTAAATAGATGAAAGCAATAGAAATTATGATGAATGAACATAGAGCTATTGAACGCCTTATTATAGTAGTACGTCAAATTTGCAAAGGCATTATGAATGGGGAACCTATTTGCTATGAGGACTTTGAAAAGATTATAGATTTTATAAGGGTTTACTCAGATGAACACCATCATGGGAAAGAAGAAAAGTGTCTTTTTAACCAAATGCTTATCCACTTAGGTGCTTTAGGTGAAAAGCTAATTAAAGGAGGCATGTTGGTCGAACATGATTTAGGTAGACTTTACGTGAAGGAGCTTGAAGAAGCACTTGAACGTGTCAAAGCTGGAGATGAAGAAAGTAAACTTGATGTGATAGCTAACGCTATTAGCTATACACATTTACTTACAAGGCATATAGCAAAGGAAGATGAGCTTATTTATCCTTTTGCACTAAACAAGCTTCCACAAGAAGTAGTTGAAGAGGTTAATAAAGCATGCTTAGATTTTGAACAAGAAGCAGCTCAAAAGGGTGTACAAGATTCTTATTTAGAACTGCTTAGCAAATTAGAAGAAAAATATAAATAATGCTAGAATAAATATTGGCATGAATATGATGCTATACCTACGCATACTTTTAATGTACTACCTTTTGATGCAAGAGTTGGACACTATGTTCTTGCTAAAGAAGCAAGTAAAGCTATTTTAACGTTAGCTGAATAAATAGAAGAAGAGGGCTACCTGAGGGGAGCCCTTTTGGTATTTCCGGGGAGGGATAGATAGGCTACTCTTCCGGCTTCTATTTCAGGAACACTAAGACTCTCTAAGCTCAATGAACTCATGAACGCTCCAAACTCGCTTACGCTCACACATCTCGCTAAATGCCATGAGTTCATTTTCACTAAGAGAGTCTAAGTAACCCCTCAAAGGAAGCCTACAGAGTATCCTACCTATCCCTTAGATATTACGAATAGCACTACAGGGGACTCAGGCCGACCCTCTAAGAGGGGCGAAATAGAGATAAAGTATCAGAAATTGGTATCATAAAGGACCTGAAGAGGCAGTCCCTTTGAAGATAAGCTACTAGCGTCTTCCAAAGAAGCCAGTGCTACGGGCTGGGGTAGTGGACTGGATGACGCCGCAGGCTAGGCGGAGGCCAGAGTTACCAGCAGGCTGAGTCATAAAGTCATCTGCTTTTTCGTGCAGGATAAAGGACTTGCCTATAACGTCTCTTACATTAAACGCACTTGTATAGACAGACATCATCGCTGTTCCGTTGGTAGAGAGAATAGGGGGTAGATCTCCGGCATGGAAGGGATGAGGCTGATTAGTTGGATTCCAGTGGCCACCAGCTGCTGTAAAAGGATCAGCAGGATTTCCAACTGTGCAGTTACCAAATTCATGAATATGGAAACCGTGGAAGTCTACTTTTTGACCTGAAGTAGTATTAACAGGGATACCTACGATATATGTTCTAATATAAACGCCATCGGATAATTGATACAGTAAGATACGTCCTCTAAGACTAGGGGCCAGTGGACCACCTTTTAAATTAGCAAAAGCATCAGGCTTAAGTTCATCAAAATCAGAAAAAATTTCGTAACTGGTTGGAAGAGTTGAGTGATTATCCATAGATTAAACTCCTTTTCTATTCATTAATAATAAAGCTGTTAATAACATATTATGTAAAAAAATGTAATCTGTGATAAAAATAAAAGGATTTAATGAAGTCATAGTATACGGTGTTGTCCACATATAATAAGCATGTAGAAATAGGACAAAGTAGGTGGTACTGTGAAAAAACAAGGATTAGCGATGAGCGCCTATATTTCAACGATAGGTTCTGTTGCAACGAAAACATTAGGTATGATTTCAACAGTGTATATATCGAATAGAATAGGGGCTGAAGGGGTAGGACTTTATCAATTGGCTATGACCATTTATATGATGGCCTATACCATTGCATCGGCAGGTATGAGTACCTCTGTATCTAAATTAGTAGCAGAGGAACTTGGAAAAGGAAATAGTAAAGGCGTTAAAAGAATCATGAAAGTCTTTTTCCTTATTAGTATAGCGGCCAGCGTGACTATATCGGGGTTAGTCTTTATTAATGCACCTTTTATTGCGAACCATGTGATAAAAGATAGCCGAACCATACTAGGACTAAGAATTTTATCATTAAGTGTACCTTTTATGACAGTGTCATCTTGTTTAAAAGGATACTTCTATGCTGTGAAGAAGATGATTAAGCCAGTAAGTTCAGATGTATTTGAGCAGATAGTTAAGGTACTTATGGTTATAGCTTTTCTACAAAGGTGGGGGAATGGTTCACTTGCCCATGCTTGTGGGGCTATTAGCCTTGCCATGACATTAGGAGAAGTATTTTCTTTCTCTTATATGGTATTCCTTTATACAACAGATCCGGATAGAAGACATAATAGAGGGATATCAACAAGTAGAGGTATAGATATCTTCATCCAGATTATTAAGATTCTATTACCTATTACTTTAACAGCTTATTTAAGTTCAATTATTACTTTATTGCAAAATGTACTTATACCATTAGGTTTTAGAAAATCAGGTCTAACCCAAATGGAATCTATGAGTATGTACGGTATGATAGAAGGAATGGTACTACCCATTTTATTTTTTCCGGTAGCACTACTTACAGCATCTTCTACAGTACTGACACCTGAAATAGCAAGGGCAAAAGCTAGGAATATGTCAGAGCGTATTGAAAGTTTATCGGGAAGGACTATACATCTTATTATGGTGCTAGCTATGATTGTAGTAAGTGTATTTGGGAATTTTGGAGAGGAGCTGGGCTTACTGATTTATAACAATAGGCAAGTAGGGCATCTCTTACAGTTCTTTGTCTTTATAACGCCGTTCATGTATATAGAAATTGTAATAGACGGTATTTTAAAGGGGTTAGGGGAGCAAAACAGTTGCTTAATTTATAGAATTATAGAAGCCATTTTAAGTGTAGTTTTAATTTATTATTTATTACCAATTAAAGGGGTTATAGGATTTATTGGGTTAAATATTGGAATTAATATTTTAACGGCGACTTTAAAGATGCGACGACTCATTAAAGTAACAACTATTAAAATTAATGTTTCAAAATGGTTTTTCTATCCAGCACTTGCGGCTACAGCAGCTGGTATGACAGCAAAAGTTATTGTGATTTATTTGTTGCCACAGCATTCAAGCCTTTTGACACAAGTTACATTAGGTGTTGCCATTGCTCTTAATATTTATTACATAGCTTTGCATTTGTTAGAAAATCTAACTGCGCAGGACTTGGCAGGTTTAGACATTCGAAGAAAAGTATAAATTCATTAGACTGGGGCAAAATCTTATTGAATACTTTAAGTAGGAGGCATAATAATGGCAAAACATAAAACTGAAGAAGCAAAATTACAAAGTAGAATAGATAATACAAGAGATGCAATGAATGCAGGTAATGGTTTTAAAGCAACAATGAGTTCTGGCGTACATGGTGCTGGAGATAGCTATCGAAATAATAAAAGATAAAGAAGATAAAAAGAGCCCTAAGGGGCTCTTTTTATTTGCTCTTATTCCAAGCGTTAAATTTTATATTATAAAAAATGCTAATCTTAAGCGATATGAGACATATGAGAGCCACGTAGTCAATATAAATAGAGCGAATACAATTTTTAAGCGCGTTCAATAAATAAAAAAGAGGGGATGTTATGGAGAAGTTTTTCAAGCTTAAGGAGAACGGAACAACAGTGAAAACAGAAATATTTGCGGGGATCACTACTTATCTTACAATGGCTTATATCTTATTTGTTAATCCAATGATTTTATCGCAGACAGGAATGGATAGTAAAGCTGTATTTATGGCCACTATTTTAGCAGCTGTAATAGGTACCTTAATCATGGGACTTGTTGCAAATGTACCTTTTGCTCAGGCACCAGGTATGGGACTCAATGCCATGTTCACTTTTACTATTGTTTTTGCACTAGGCTTTACATGGCAGCAGGCTTTAGCTATGGTGTTTATTTGTGGTTTAATTAATATCATTATTACAGTAACCAAGATACGTAAGATGATTATTAATGCTATTCCGCAGTCTCTTCAATATGCTATCTCTTCTGGTATTGGTTTATTTATTACTTACTTAGGACTTAAACAGGCTCATTTTATTACTTTCTCTGCAAGTGCAGCAGATTGTATTTCACAAGGGGATACAAGTATTTTTATTAATGTGCAACATGGACTGACAGCTTTTAAAGATCCTATTGCTATTGTAGCTTTAATTGGGCTTATTTTAACCATTGTTTTATTAATTTTAAAAGTTAATGGGGCCATTTTATGGGGGATTTTAGGTACAACAGTTGTTGGTATATTTTTAGGTGTTACAAATGTAGCAGGTCTTTCAGAAATGAGTTTTGAAATTCCAAGTATTGCCCCTACATTCTTTAAACTAGATTTTGCAGGGCTCTTTAGTGATCCATCTAAAATATTTTTAGTATTTACGACTATATTTGCCTTATCACTTTCAGACACCTTTGATACTATTGGGACGTTCCTTGGAACAGGAAGAAAAGCAGGAATCTTTGATGAGAAGGATGAGCAGATATTTCAAAAAGGTAATAACTTCTCTTCAAAACTTGAAAAAGCGCTCTTTGCAGATGCAACAGCAACTTCTATTGGAGCACTTTTAGGAACAAGTAATACAACGACTTATGTAGAAAGTGCAGCAGGTATTAGTGTCGGAGGCAAAACAGGCTTAACTTCTGTAGTGGTAGCTATTTTATTCTTACTTTCTGTATTTATTAGCCCAATTGTTGGGATCGTACCAGCAGCTGCAACAGCACCAGCGCTTATTGTAGTAGGTATTATGATGAGCGATTCTCTTGGTAAAATTGCTTGGAAAGAGTTTGAAGTAGCAGCACCAGCATTCTTTACAGTTATTTTCATGGCCTTTACAGGAAGTATTACAAATGGTATTGCTATAGGCTTTATCTGCTACTGTATCTGCATGATGGTTAAAGGAAAAGCTAAGAAAATCCATCCTATTATGTATATTGTAACGGCGTTATTTATTATTAATATAGTTATTCAAGCCTTAATGTAAAGGTTAAAGCTGTATATGAAAAAAGACATCTCTTAATGGGATGTCTTTTTTGGTGTCAGAGGAATTTAAGCGTTGACGATTTCACCGCCATTAACGTGGATGGTTTGGCCAGTAATATAGGAAGCAGCATCGGATGCTAGAAAGACATAAGCACCTGCACATTCTATAGGTTGACCAGCTCTGCCCAGTGGTGTATTAGAACCAAAGCTAGTAATTTGCGTAGCGTCCATAGAAGATGGAATAAATGGTGTCCATATAGGACCTGGTGCTACAGCATTAACCCTAATACCTGATTTAGATTTAGCAAGAGACATAGCAAGAGAACGGGTCAAGGCAACTAAGGCTCCTTTAGTCATGGAATAATCAATGAGGGTTTCATTACCATGAAAAGCTACAACAGAGGTGGTATTAATAATACTAGAACCTTGTTTTAAATGAGGGAGAGCTGCCTTAGTCATATAAAAAGCACCATATACATTGGTCTTAAAAGTTTTATCAAATTGTGCATCAGAAATAAGTTCAAACTTTTGAGTAGTATATTGTACAG
Source organism: Candidatus Niameybacter stercoravium (assembly GCA_018883975.1). Classification (GTDB taxonomy): domain Bacteria; phylum Bacillota; class Clostridia; order Lachnospirales; family Cellulosilyticaceae; genus Zhenhengia; species Zhenhengia stercoravium. Next base: position 12,293 of record JAHLFD010000097.1, on the reverse strand, counting down.
CTGCATTATTAACGAGAATATCAAGTTTATTGAAGTGATTAATGGTTTTACTAATAGCCATTTCACAATTTGCCTTATCTGTAATATCTGTTTCGATAAGAAAGCATTGTCTACCTAGAGCTTCAATTTGGGTTTTAATAGTGTTAGCATCTTCGGATTCGTTAAGATAGACAATACATACATGGGCACCCTGTTTAGCAAAGGCTAGAGCAACAGCGCGTCCGATACCACTGTCACCACCTGTAATAAGAGCGACCTTATCTTGAAGCATAGTTCCCTTGCCTACATATTGGTCATCATCATACACAGGGAGTGGATTCATCATATGTTCTAAGCCAGGGTGCTGACTTTGATGCTGTGAGGGAAAAGAAGTTGGGAATGACATAAGAACCTCCTAAAATTAAAATTTCAGAGATTAGTATGTACATATACACAAGATTTATGTTAATAACTAGAGAATTTGTGAATAAGACAAAGGCTAGAAAAGTCAAGCTGTGGATAAATAGAAGGCTAATGTGCTATAATTAAGGCAATACTATTTAAACAAAGATGAGAAAGAGGAACAAATAGTGAAGGAACATACTCAAATTCCAAAGGATGCCTTATTTATAATAGATACACTTGAACAGCATGGTCACGAAGCTTATGTAGTAGGTGGATGTGTACGTGATATGATTATGGGACGTGAGCCAAATGACTGGGATATTACAACCTCTGCCAAACCAGAAGAAGTGAAAGCTGCTTTTAAACGTACTTATGATACAGGTATTCAGCATGGGACAGTAACAGTTATTGTGGATAAAGAGCATTATGAAGTAACTACCTATCGTATAGAAGGAGAATATAAAGATTCTAGAAGACCAGAGCATGTAAGCTTTGTAACTGATATTACTTTAGATTTATCTCGTAGAGATTTTACCATGAATGCTATTGCATACCATCCAGTAAGAGGTTTTGTAGATCCTTATAATGGGAAGAAACACATTGAACAGAGTCTTATTAAGTCTGTACGTGATGCTAAAGAACGTTTTACAGAAGACGCCTTACGTATTTTAAGAGCTGTTAGATTTTCTGCGCAATTAGGTTTTAAGATAGATGATAATACAATAGAAGGCATTAAAGCGTGCAAGCACCTCCTAAAGAATATTAGTAAAGAGCGTATTCGTGATGAATTTCTTAAAATCTGTATGTCAGATAGGCCAGAGGCTATTCATACGCTTTATGAACTTGGATTGTTGGAATATATATTACCTGAATTCATTCAGACTTATGCAACTGCGCAAAATCATCCGCATCATGTATATGATGTAGCACATCATACAATAGAAGCTATGAGACATACACCAAAGAATGAAGTACTAAGACTTTCTATGTTACTCCATGATATAGGAAAAGCTAAGGTAAGATCTACAGATAAAAAAGGAATAGACCATTTTTATGGGCATCCTGAAGTGAGCGCAGATATTGCAAAAAAAGTACTTAAGGATTTAAGGCTAGATAATCAGACTATTAAAGAAGTTACACTTCTTGTAAGTTACCATGACTATCATCTTAGACAGAAAATCACTAAGGTATATATTAAAGAAATCCTTAAAGTAACAGGTGAAGCGTTATTTGATCAATTACTTTTAGTTAATGAAGCAGATGCAAGGGCGCAAAGTCTAGATAAATTACCTATGAAACTTGAGCAAATTGCTTATGTAAGAAAGTTAAAAGAAGAAGTAGTAGCGAATCATGAATGCTATAACTTAAAGATGCTCGCTATTAACGGGGGAGACTTGATTAAAGAAGGTATAGCGCCAGGTAAGGCAGTAGGTGAAGCTTTAGAGAAGGCTTTAAAGTATGTGATTAAGTATCCTGAGAAGAATACAAAAGAAGTACTTGTAGAGTACATTAAAGAATAGAGGGAGGGGCTACTTGAGTAGCTCCTTTTTTGCTGAGGTGATAGGGTTAGGTGGAATACTCTTCCAGCTTCTGTCTACAGAATGTCAAGAAGCTCTAAGCTTGATTGCCTCATGAACGCTCGAAACTCGCTTGCGCTTACCCATACGGGCACACAGCAAACATCTCGCTAAATACCATGAGGCGATCTTCTCTAAGAGCTTCTAGACATTCCTTCGAAGGAAGCTTACAGAGTATCCCATCTAGCCCTTAGCGCAAGCCGAAAAGAGGGGAAGAGAGAATGGGAGAACGTAATAATAAAAGGGATGCTATACCACTTATTGATAAGTGGTATAGCATCCCTTTTATTAAATTGGAATATGGAAAAATGGTACTTTATAAATATTATTATTAGTCTTATCAAGAACATAGTAAGCAAGACCATCTTCTGAGAGCTTAAAGGAAAAACTTTGTGTATTTCCAGAAGCTTGATATAGGGTGACAGTAAAATCAGGTGTATTAAAACCATAGGATGAAACAATATGAGATGGTGCATTATCCATAATGAAGTTAAGGACCTTAGAACTGGATAAGAAAGAAATAATATCCGTAATTTGCGCTCTAGAGAGTGTACTAGATGTATAAGTTTCCTTATCACCACTTGGTAAAATCGTATATAAAACACCTTTTTTAGATAAGGTTATTTTGGAAGTATGATCTGTAGAAAAGCCTAAGTAATCTTTTGTACGCCATAGAGATAGATCTGTGGAGACATAATCAAAGATTTCTTTCTTTATGGTATAAATACATTTTGTAAGTGGACTATAGGCATAATAAGTTGTTTCATCAGCAGCATTACCTGCAATAAGTTTATATTCCATATTATTTAAGTCATATAAAGCAATAGAAGGTGAATACTCATAAATCCCAAAGGTTGATGGGTCTTCAACTTCAGATGCAACCGTTTGAATCAGGCCTGGACTGACAAAGCGCGAAATAACATTATAAACATATGTAGGATCTGCCATGACTTCTAAAGGTTCTATAAGGAACCAGTCATTTTGTGTTCTTTTAGCCGTAATGACTGAAGAATGGGCGGAAAAAACTACTTTTTCAATTTCAGCACTTTCTTTATCCCAAGGAAGTTGTGCTAAGTTAGAAGTTTGTGCAAGATATGGCTCACTTGTACTTTTTTCATAAACGATAAGAAGCCATGTACAAACAAAGAATACTAGGATAGGGATAAACCAGCCTTTGCGTTTCATAAAATCACCTCAAAAAAATATGTAATGCTCAATGGCATTTATTGTATCACATAATTGTGAACGAATTCGTACAAAAATAGATATTTTTTTTTAGGACTGAACATATACATAAGAGAGATGAGGTAAATCAATGTTTAGAAGGGGGGATAGAGATGAAAGCGATGGGGAATGAGCTCTTTGCACAATATGATATGAGTATAAAAAAAGTTCAATATAACCGTAGTAATTATTATTTAGACACTAAGCAAGGTAGCCTGATGCTTAGAAAAACCATTGTGCCCAAAGATCAAATCTGCTTTCAATATGAAGTGACACAACAACTTCTCCACAAAGGTTTCACAGAGATTGCAAAAATCTATTTAACAAAAAAACAAAACCCTTACGGACTTTATCAAGATCGGCATTATATATTACAGTCTTATAATAAAACAATTGAAATAGATTTTACCAGTGAGAAGGACCTTAAGGCAGTTATAGAAATACTGGCAAAATTTCATAAAGCAGCTAAAAATATAGAGTCTAAAACAAGAGATGTAGAGAATGCTAGTATTAAAAATATTTATGAGTATTTCCAAAAACGTGTAGCAGATGGAAAGCACATGAGAAAGAAAATTTCAAACTTCTCACAAAAAACTAAGTTTGAAATCATGTTTCTAAATGATTATAAAGCATATGAAACACTTCAATATATGGCACTAGATTTGATTACACCACAAATTGCTGCTGAACTTATTAATAAGGTGCGCCTAGAAAAAACTCTTATTCATAATGACTATACCTATCATGCAGTAGGACAGATTGAAGGTAGTGACAGCTATATGATTAATAACCTAGATGCATGCACATATAATATTCAGCTTATAGACCTTGCCAATGTGCTGACTAAAATCATGCAGAAAAATAACTGGAATATAGCACTTCTTGATAAGCTTATTGCCAGTTATAATGCGATTCATACTTTAAGTCATAATGAAATTAATGTACTTAAAGCTATGCTGATTTTTCCAGAGAAATATGCAGGCATTTGCTATAAGTATACAACCTCTAAGCACCGTAATAATTATAGTATGTTTGAACATAAGTGGGAGAATATGCTCGTCTATAAAGAGACTCAATTTTCGGCAGCTAAAGAGCTTGCAAAGGAACTTTAAATAGAAGAAATAAGTTCGCAAGTTACAAAGGAGGTTAAAGGGTGAGAGGGGATAAAAGATTTATAATAGCAGTCATTATTATCTCCAGTATAGGGCTTACTGGATTGTTAATGTTAATGTTTAAGGGAATTGAGTATTTTTTAGACACATCTACACCACCTATAGAAGGAAAGCAGATCACTATAGATGAAGAGAATGAGGAAGAGGAATTCTATATTACAAGTATAGGTGTAGTAAGAGAGATTAATGAGGAAGAAATTCATTTTTTAGATATAGGAAGGAAAAAGGTTAGGGCACATAAAATTAAGCCTACGACCAAGATAATCGATAAAGAAGAGAATGCAATATCTGTCTCAGAGATTGAAATCGGTGAAATAGTAGATATTATCTATCAACCAGAAAAAGAAAGTTTGATATGTATTAAGCCTACGGCTAAGGCCTTTAAAAAGACTAATATGACAAATCTTCAAATAGACCGTTCCAACAGAAAGATCGAGGCCCAAGGACAGGTGTATCACTATACAGGGCATACACTTATATTTAATGAACAAGGTGAACTCACCAATATGCATAATGTAAAGGATCAAGATATACTTGAACTAGTAGGCCTAGAAGATAATCTTTATATCATCAGAGTTCTAGAGCGAGGGGCTGATGATGATGAGTGAACTTATACCAGCATAACTAAAAGAGTAGAGATATGGGTATCATATTTCTACTCTTTTTTACTTTAAATGTTTTGAAAATTATAATATAATTAGAAAGTGTAAAAAAATGGAATATACGTAAGGAGGCAATACAGATGAGTTATATGCATAAGTATGAAGAGTGGCTAGAAGGAGATGCCTTTGATGAAGCAACTAAAGAAGAGTTAAGGGGGATTAAAGAAGATCATAAAGAGATTGAAGACAGGTTCTATACAGAATTAGAATTTGGGACAGCAGGGTTAAGGGGCATTATTGGAGCGGGAACAAATCGTATGAATATCTATATCGTTAGAAAAGCTACGCAAGGACTTGCTAATTTTCTTAATAGACAAGCTTTAATAAATCCTAAAGTAGCTATTGCTTATGACTCAAGAAATTACTCAGATGTTTTTGCCAAAGAAGCAGCACTTGTACTTGCAGCTAATGGTATTCATGCTTATTTATTTGATACTTTAAGACCGGTACCAGAGTTATCTTTTACAGTACGTCACTTAAAGTGCGATGCAGGTATTGTAGTAACAGCAAGTCATAATCCACCAGAATATAATGGCTATAAAGTATATGGAAGTGATGGGGCACAGGTTATAGCGCCTTATGATCAAATGATTATAGAAGAAGTTAATGCTATAGCAGACTTTAACTTAATTAAGACCATCACTAAGGAGAAGGCCTTAGAAAATGGACTTCTTACTATTATAGGTAAAGAAGTAGATGAAGCCTACATAGCTTGTGTAAAAGAACAAGTGTTAAACCAAAATGTGATTGATCAAGTAGCGGATAACTTTAAGATTGTTTATACACCTATTCATGGAACAGGCAATATACCTGTTAGAACGATTCTTAAAGAAGTGGGCTTTAAAAATATTTATGTCGTAGAAGAGCAAGAAGCGCCAGATGGGAATTTCCCTACTGTTACAAGTCCTAATCCTGAAAATAAAGAAGCCTTTAAGTTAGCTATTAACCTGGCAAAAGACGTACAGGCAGACCTTATTATGGGGACGGATCCAGATGCGGATAGAGTAGGTGTACTTGTTCGTAATCATGATGGAGACTATGAGGTATTAACAGGCAACATGTTAGGCGCTATGCTGACAGAATATATTCTGTCTCAAAAGGCAGCTAAAGGTATGTTATCTTCAAAAGGTGTGGTTATTAAGACCATTGTTACAACAGAAATGATTAGGCCAATCTGTAAGGCTTACAATGTAGATGTAATGGAAGTATTAACAGGCTTTAAATATATAGGAGAACAGATTAGATTATTTGAAAGTCATGGGGATAAAGCGTATATATTTGGATTTGAAGAAAGTTATGGTTGCTTAGCAGGCACTTATGCAAGAGATAAAGATGCAGTAGTAGCGTGCATGCTTGCAGCAGAAATGGCTGCTTACTATAAGACAAAAGGTATGACTTTATATGAAGGACTTATTTCTTTATATGAGAAATATGGTTTCTATAAAGAAGAAGTACAGTCTATTACCTTAAAAGGGATAGAAGGGCTAAGTAAAATAGAAGATGTGATGAAAAATCTTAGAGAAGAGGGCTTAAGTACTATTGGAGAGTATGCAGTAGTTAGTACAAGAGATTACGAAAAGGGAGTAGGTCATTTGCCAAAATCCAATGTACTTTACTATGAGCTTACAGATGCTGCATGGTTATGTGTACGCCCTTCAGGAACAGAGCCCAAAATTAAGTTCTATATTGGTGTAAAGGGAAGTAGTGAAGAAGATGCTGCTTGTAAGGTTCAAGCAATTAAAGAGGCTGTTAATGTTTTAATTGCACCTTGGATAAAGTAAAAAATATTTGAAAAAAATTTTTGAGATGTTTCAATGGCTAGAGCCCGATGAAGCATCTTATTTTTTACTTCAATATTCCCATTAATTGGAAGTGTGTGGTAGGATAAGTCCAAGCAAGATAGCTGAAAAAATAAACGATGAAATTGAGGGGGATAAGCAATGTTTAAATTACGTATTTTAGAAAAGGTTATGCAAGTGGTAACAACGGTCAGTAAAGTAGCCCATACTGTTAAAGAGAAAATTCATGAGGTGGCTGAGCAGGTCGAAGCCCGTTACCAAAAAGCTAAAGAAGAAAGAGCTAAAAAAGCATTATCAGCCAAAGAAACGACTATAGAAGAACCAAGCATGGGAACTGCCAACAGTACTTCAGAACAAGCACCGCAAAAAGGAACTAGGAAAAAACAAACTATCTTCGCTATGGAGCGTCTTAAACATAAAACGGATACGAGAAGACATCTTAGTATATACAAGAAAGAAAATAATGTTATCTACCTAACAAGTGCATTTAAAAAACCACATCCAGTGCTTAAAGCGTATGAGGATGTTTACATAGATTTAATTAGTGTTCACTCTAGAGAGCCAACATTAGAAATATACAGTCCTTAAGCAAAAGGAGCTGTATATTACCTACATAAGGTAGTCATAGGACTTCCTAGTCTTGTAATAAGATATAGAGATATAGATAGGCTAGGAGCGAAGATCTATGATGATTCAGGTTGGAGATTATGTAGTACGTATCTCTTACAATCGTGATGTGTTATTTAAAGTATTGGAAATAAGATCTGACGGCATTGTAAAATTAAAAGGGATATCCTATAGAATTATAGCAGACGCACCAATGGAAGATTTGGAGCTAGCAGGAGGGATGCGATTCACAAATAAAGAAAGCTATTTGATGGAGCAGATTCAAGAAAGAGTAAAAATGCTAGTGGCTGAGAAGAAAATACTTAAGGACCAGAACAAACCCGTGCTCCAAAAAACAGGGAAAGTACTGCACATAGATGGAGACTCATTCTATCTTAATTTGTGTATGAAGTACTATGAGACATTGGGGGTGCCAGCGGTTGGTGAGAATGTCCTTGAGTTTGAGCAACCTAAAAAAATAGGAGGTTTACTACAAAAACATAACCCAGACATACTTGTTTTAACTGGACATGACTCTTTAAATAAAAACTACAAGAACCTTTATGATATTAATGAGTATAAAAACTCAAAGTACTTTATTGAGGCTGTTAAAGAAGCCCGAAAAGCCCGCCAAAATAACAAGCAACTCATTATATTTGCAGGTGCCTGTCAGTCCTACTTCGAGGCATTGTTAGAGGCAGGTGCAGATTATGCAGCCTCCCCTGCAAGAGTGCTTATTCATGCATTAGATCCTGTGTTTATTGTTGAGCGTATCGCTTATTGTCCATTTAATCAAGTGCTCCCCATAGAACATGCCATAAAAAATACATTAACCCAGTTTAAAGGGATAGGAGGGTATGAAATTCTAGGGGTAGCACGAAAAGGAGGACCAGTAGTAGGCTTAGTAGACTCATTATCCTAACGGCGCAGGAAATGTGTTTACTTAGTGTATTCGTTTATAAATAGAGAAAGGAGGCAGCAATCCGCCAGCTGTCTCTTTTATTTATGCTTAGAAAAAATACATATTTTTATTTCAGGATGAATATACATGAAATAGAAGTTGGATAACTCATACTCATATACATAGGTATAGTGTAAAGGTTAGAAGAGGAGGAGCGTAAAAATGGCATTAGAACTGGTAAAGAAACAAATTGGTCTAAATGAAATGACAAGAAAAGAAGCAGTACAAGTTGTCAAAGAAAGAGATATTATTGTTCCAGATGGAAAACCTGACATGCAAAGAGTAGTTTACTTAGACGGAGATATTAATATTGACCAGATAGATGTACAAGATGATAGAGTAGTTTATAAAGGGCAATTAGATACAACAATTTTATATGTACCTGAAAACAATTCAAAAGAAATTTACACTATGAAGGGAAGTATTCCACTTGAAGACTTCGTTATTCTAGAGGGTGTAAGCAATAATCAACGTGTAGCTTTCAACTATAATATTGAGCATATGCATTGGAATATTTTAAATGAACGTAAGCTTAACGTGAAGTCTATTATAGGGGTTTGTGTGGAAGCTACAAAACCAAAAGAAATGGAGCTTGTAACAGAAGTTAGAGGCGATGTTGCTGTTCAAACTAATACAGGTACATTAAGTGTCATTAAACCGTCTCAAAGTGGGACAGAAAAACTTGTAGTAAAAGACGAACTTACAATTCCACAAGGCAAATGTAGCGTTGGTGAAGTTCTTAAAATGAATACATGTATTAAAGAAGAACAGATTAAACGTACAGACAGCGAAATTCTTTATAATGGTATTGTAGAAGTAAGTACAATGTATAAAACTCAAGAGCCAGATATGCCAATTGAAATTGTTAAACATCGTATTCCTTTTGCAGGAAGCACTGACGTTCCAAAACCAAGTGAAGAAGCTTACTGGAACTGTGATTTAACTGTTAAACCGATCTATATGCAGGTTTGCCCTGACTTTGATGGGGAAGACCGTGTCATAGAAGTAGAGTGTATTGTAGAAGCCAAATACAACACATTTGATGAAGAGACTGAGACAATTATAGATGATGTATATTGCCCAGGTAAAAAAGTTAAGATGACTAATACATCTGAAGACTATATGACACTTTCTTCAAAAGGCATGGCTAAGGCATCTAAGAAAGATGTCATTACACTTGAAAACGGCGCACCTATGATAGACCAAATTTTCAGTGTAAACTTAAAACCTGTTATTGATGAAAAGAAAGTTGAAGGTGACAAGCTGACAATTAATGGTATGCTTGAAGCTAAAGTTGTTTATATTGATCCAGAAAGTGTGAACATGATTCAAACAGCTATGGAGATGATTCCATTTAGCCAAGATCTTACACTTGAAGGACTTAATGAGGATTCTTATATAGAGGTTAAAGTACAACCTAAAGACGTTGAAGCTGGCGTATACAATAAGAACGATATTATGCTTGAATATGGACTTGATTATATGGCTAACGTTTATAATAAAGGTAACATTCAAACCATTAATCAAGTAGATGTAGCAGATATGGATAAAGAAGAGCTTAACAGCTATCCAAGTATTACTGTTTATATCGTTAAAAAAGGTGATACCTTATGGAATCTTGCAAAACGTTTTAATACAACAGTGCAAGACATCGTAGAGATTAATGATTTAGATGAAAATGCACCAATTAATATTGGTCAGAAACTCATCATCCTTAAGAAAACAAAGTTCTAATGGAAATTAAAGGGGCGGCTGCAAAGCGGCCCTTCTTTGCCGTATAGAATGAGTTTGTTTTTCATTTCATGTGTCTCTTAGCTGAAAGCTACGTAGGCAGGTTCTGGAGAACACATCCCCACTCTGACTACTAAGCATCAATACTAGAAGAGAGCTACGGCACACTCGTGAAGCGACTAGTGAGGTAAGCTTAGAGGGTGTTAACGAAGGGTACGCAGGGTCTTAGCGAATTGTTTCACCGAAGGGAGTTATGAGCGTTCCTGTGCATACCGAGTTTACTCCCTCTTAGCTACCGAACATTGAGCGAAAGGAGTGTGCCGTAGCTCTCTCCTCTCATTAGAGCTTATAATAGCTTCTTTTGTTCATTGTATACACGAAATACATTTTTATTGACTAACACTTTTTTAAAAGGGTATAATATAAAAAACGCTAAATCACGAAGGAGTTACACATGGATACAATAGTACTTAAAGCAAGAGGTAAGATTAACCTTACGCTAGATGTAGTAGGCAAACGAGACAATGGTTATCATGACCTGAGAATGATTATGCAGACAATTAATCTGTATGATACTATTACCGTTAAAAAGACTAAAACTCCAGGTATTCGTATTAATAATAATTTAGCATGGCTTCCAAAGGACGATAGAAATATTACGTATAAAGCAGCAGAGAAGTTTTTAAAAGAGGCGAATATAACAAGTGGTGTTTATATAGATATCTTTAAACGTATACCTGTAGCAGCAGGCTTAGCTGGTGGAAGCAGCGATGCAGCAGCAGTTCTTGTAGGGCTTAATAAATTATTTGAGACGCATTTTAGTAAGAAGAAATTAATGGAGATGGGACTTGAAATAGGAGCAGATGTGCCATTTTGTATTTTAAGAGGAACAGTACTTGCAGAGGGAATAGGGGAAGTACTTACGCCATTACCTTCATTGCCAAGTATGCATATTTTACTTGCGAAGCCTAATATTAGTGTTTCCACTGCAAGTGTATACAAAGCATTAAAGGTAGATGAGATTACAAAGCATCCTAAAACGGACGAGTATGTAGAAGCCATTAAAGCACGTGATACACAGTTTATTACAAACAATATGGATAATGTATTAGAAGATGTAACCATTAAGATGCATCCTCAAATCGAACAGATTAAACAAGATATGATAGAGTATGGTGCATTAGGAAGTATGATGAGTGGCAGTGGGCCTACAGTATTTGGTATTTTCCCAAGTAGATATAAAGCAGCAGTGGCAGCAGAATACTTTAAAAATCAATGTGGACTTAGAGAAGTACATGTGACAAGTACATTTTGTAAAGCCAAAAGAGAGGGGAAAAGACGTGCGAGAAGAAAGTTCAAACATGAAAATTAATGAATATTTACCATTAAGAGATATTGTATTCCAAACTTTACGTAAGGCAATTTTAAATGGGGAGTTAGAGCCTGGCGAAAGATTAATGGAAACACAACTTGGTGAGAAACTAGGTGTAAGCCGTACACCAATTAGAGAAGCTATTAGAAAACTTGAGCTTGAAGGTCTTGTTATCATGGTTCCACGTAAAGGTGCACAAGTTGCACAGTTTACAGGAAAAGACATTCAAGATGTATTAGAAGTACGTGCTTCTTTAGAAGCATTAGCAGCAAAACTTGCATGCAAACATATGGACGAGCGTTCTTTCTTAAAGCTTCAACTTATTATTGCAGAGTATGAATATGCAGCCAAAGAAGACGATATTGAAGTCATGATTCAAAAAGATATTGAATTCCATGATACTATTGCGGAAGCTTCTCGAAATGAAAAGCTTGTTCAGCTTTACAATAATATGAGAGAACAGGTACAACGCTACCGTATTACGTATCTTAAGAATACAGAAGAAAGCAGCGCTGTTATTGCAGAACATAATGAAATGTTAGATGCACTTAAAAACAGAGATAGTGAGTTAGCATCTCAGTTAGCGACTAAACATATTGAGACACAATGTAGTTCTATAATGAAATTTATACAAAGTAAGAAATAGTAAAGGAGTTGCCTAGGCAGCTCCTTTTTTTATGTGCGGAAAAATGACTTTTAATACTACTTAGGAGAATGTAAAAATAGATTTTACATTTTTATGATAAAGCATAGTAGAGATAGATTAATGATAAAACAAAATATTATGAGAAGAAAAATGCTTTTT
>JAHLFD010000096.1:0-3683 GCA_018883975.1 Candidatus Niameybacter stercoravium | reverse complement strand
CCATAAGTGTCTCACATAAGCCTTCTGATAAAAGTGTTATTTGAGAGATATTAACAGAGACTCTAGGAAGAGGACTAATACCTCCATACTGCCACTGCCTAATAAGCTTACAGATTTCCTCAAACATATATAAATCTAGGCGTATAATGAAACCATTCTGCTCAAAAAGTGGAATAAACTCATCTGGATAAACCACCTCACCATTAGGTCTATACCAGCGTACTAGAGCTTCTGCTCCCTGTATCTTCTCTGTTAATAAATTAACCTTTGGCTGTAAAGCTATCTTAAATTCATGGGTATATAAAGCCTGCCCCATCTCTAGGATAATCTGGCGTTGCTTTTGAATTTGGCTATTTAATTCTACTGTGTATTCTGCAATAGAATCCCCATACTGTCCTTTTACTCTTCTACGTGCTATATTAGCACAGTCAATCATATGGGAAATATCCTGCTTTAAATCAGTGATTTCATAAATGCCTATATTAAAGGTCGGATAATGATTAAGCTTTTTAAGCTCTGGAATAGCTTCTACTATATTTTCGCTATAATAATCCATAGCTTTTGGATGCCTTAGATATTTTATATTTGTAAACATTAAAAATATATCTGCACATTCTCTCGCTAAAAAAGCATGGTTTCTAGCTGCCACTTGAAGCTCTCTAGCAAATACTTGTAGTACCTTATTCCCTACTTCATATCCTACCCAATTATTAATATAACTAAAATTATCTACATCTAAAGCAACTAATGCATACTCTCCAGCCTTTGCATTTTCTAGAACTTTAGCAATATCCAGCTTGAACTTTGTAAGGGTTGATAATCCAGTAACGGGGTCCTCGTATGCTACTTTTTGCAAGGCTTTTTTCTTGCTATATATAATACATACAATAACAACAATTAAACATACGATAATAAGTAGTACTAGAATAATTACCGCAAAGATTTCCACAAAGTTTCTTTCTATTATGGCTTTTATAGACGTTTCACTTACATGTTCTATTGTATTAGCAAAAATAATAGAATCTATCTTATCTTTCGAAATAGTTGTACGCGCTTTATTCAAAATGGCAACAAAATTTTTAGGTAAATTTTTAGATACCCCTAAGTCAATATCTAACTCAATTCCTGTATGATATGCTAAATAATTTTTATTATTACCATACTTAACAAGCTCATTAAAAGTATATAAGGATGTCACTGCCAAATCGGTTTCTTCTCTTGAAAGTGCTTCTGATACATCTGTAATAGCATGGTACTCTTGCATTGCTATATTTGGATATCTCTTTGTTAGTTGGTTAACATCTATGTTATCAAACTGAGCTATTCCTGCTGTTAGAGACTTTGATAAATCTAAAGCTCTAGGAGCTACAAAAACCATAGGGACTGATAAAATTTTATCGGTGAAATACATAGGTACCCCATAACGCTCTTTATGATAACTGGCATATAAATCAGCTGTTCCTTTACACTCTCCTGTATCATGTGTAGCGGAGATATATTCGAACTCAATACCACACTGCTTACCTATTTCATTCAATAAGTCAACTACAATCCCTCTGCCCTCTCCAGTTTTAGAATCTATATACTGAAGCGGAACAGCCCAAGGCTCTATCTCAACTACAAGTTTAGGATAAGCTCTTATTATATCCATTTCTTCTTTAGTATATGTTGGCGCACCCATAAGCCTAGCCCCATAGTACTTATGATAAAGATTCTCTTGAAAATTAACCTGATTTAAACGAATATCTTGTAGTGCCTCTTCTAACTGCTCTAAAATTTCTGTATTACCTTTGGTCGTTGCATAATAGAAAGGCCTATTGCCTATTCTCCCTACAACTTTTATATTAGGAATATGATGAAGACTTCCGCTTACAAATACATCATACTTGCCCTCTCTTAGTTCGTAGTCAATATCACTCTCCCCAGCCTCTACAAACTCTACCTCTATATTGTTTTTGTAGCAGTAGGATTTCATTTCATTTAAATAAAAATTTTGATTTTCTATGCCTACCCTCATCCCATTGAAAGCTTCAAAATCCTCATAGTAAAGGGGACTTTCTTCAGGTGCATAGAGCAGTCCAAATTCATAGCCAAAATTAGCTTCTGTAAATTCAAAAACCTCTTCTCTCTCAAGTGTCTTCTGCATAGGGCCAAAAATATCAATTTCTCCCTTTTGGAGCATATCTAGCCCTTCCTCCCAAGTACAAGGAATATACTCATACTCCCATCCTGTATACTTTGAGATTTCTTCAAAATAATCATAGCCATATCCCTTTTTATTTTCATCTTCCGAATCTATCAAGGTCCCATAATTAGGTACATAGCCAATTTTTATCTTTTGATCACTGGCATATAAATAATCTATATCTACTAGAGCAAGTACAAAGATCATAATACATAGCACTATATATCCCCTTTTGCTTACCTTATTTATCTTCTTCACCCCCTTATTTCTATCTGCCCTATAAAGAGTCATTCTTCATTTTATTATCTCACGCACTATCATTCAATTAATTTTTAATGATTTTCTTTATTATTTTACAAATTTATCTATGTATCAATATATTTTTATCATTATAACTTTTAATTCATTATAAATGCACGAAAGAGATAAGTATAACATATTTATCTCTTTCGTGCATTTATAATTTTTATCTTATTTCATTTCTTCTATAACTCTAGCAACCCATTTGCAAAGATTTGCTGATGCTTTTTGTGCTGTCTCTACTACTCTTTGGTGTGAATGCTTGCACTCCTGAATACCTGTTGCCATATTGGTAATACATGAGATGCCTAGTACTTTCATCCCTAAATAGTTAGCCACAATAGTCTCTGGCACTGTAGACATACCGATTGCATCAATTCCCATACGTGCATAGCTACGGATTTCTGCTGCTGTTTCATAGTATGGACCTGTACAAGCTGCATAGACACCTTGTTTGTAGGCTACACCCATTTCATCTGCTAATTTCTTTGCATTTTCCATAAGCTCTAAGCTATAAGGCTCTGACATATCTGGGAAACGTGGCCCGAAACGCTCATCATTAAGGCCAATAAGTGGATTTGTACCCATAAGGTTGATGAAATCATCAATCAGCATAAGTGTACCTGGTTCAAAATCTGTATTGATACCACCACAAGCATTGGTTACAATCATGTTTTCAATGCCTAATTGTTTCATTACATATACTGGATATGTAACTTCTTTCATAGTGTACCCTTCATAATAGTGGAAACGTCCTTGCATAAGCATAACTTCCACACCTTTAATCGTACCAAATACTAATTGTCCTGCATGCCCTTCTACTGTAGACTGTGGGAAATGAGGAATTTCTTCATATTTAATGGTTTGTTTATTTTCTACTAAATCAACTAAGTCTCCTAAACCAGAACCTAAGATTACCCCAATCTTTGGACGGTAAGTTACCTGATTTAAAATATACTCTTTTGTTTCCATAACACGTTCATACATGCTTTATAGCCTCCTTATGTTCTAAATATGCTGTCATTTGTATCATACATACTTATTATACACTATATTTTAAATTTATTTAGGCTATATTTTAATCCTTATTATTATGCCCTCTTATTTTTAAAGTATAAGAGACCTGTCCTTCTTTCCACTCTCCAATCACTTCAATAATATAAGTTCCTTCCTCTTCCGGTATTGTCAAAGTATTTGG
>JAHLFD010000095.1:0-16268 GCA_018883975.1 Candidatus Niameybacter stercoravium | reverse complement strand
AGGGATGGACGTACATGAAGCTATCAAAAGATTAAAAGGTATTGATTGCCGTGGTCGTGGTACTTCTTGTCCAGATCAACTTGCAAAAGCTTTAGAAGAATACGTACAAGCATAAAAAGTAGATTTATTCTACTTTTTTTATGTTTATAATATATATATAAGTGAGCTTAGATGTTTCGAAAGGATTAAGCATATGAAAATAATTATTCAAAAATTTGGAGGAACCTCCGTTGCAACAAGCGGGGCAAGAAAAGAAGTTTTAAATAAAATCATTGAGGCAAAAAGTCAAGGAGAGGCACCAGTGGTGGTTGTATCTGCTATGGGTAGAATGCCTTCACCTTATGCAACAGATACACTTCTTCAATTTGTCAAAGAAGAAGCAGGAGAGATAGAAGATAGGGAATATGATCTTTTATTATCTTGTGGAGAAATTATATCAGCTGTTACTATTGCCACCATGCTTCAAAATGAAGGTTATCCTGCTGTAGCACTTACTGGAGGGCAAAGTGGTATTATTACAGATAATGCATATAAGAAAGCTGATTTACTGTATGGTAAAACAGAAGCTGTTAAACGTTATTTAGAAAAAGGGATTATCCCTGTTGTAGCAGGATTTCAGGGGATGACTATAGAGGGAGAGGTTACAACACTTGGGAGAGGTGGTAGCGATACAACAGCAGCTATGTTAGGTGGACTGTTAGAAGCTGATCGCATTGAAATTTTTACAGATGTAGATGGTATTATGACAGCTGACCCACGTGTATGTGAGCAAGCACATATTATTCCAGCTATTAGCTACAATGAGGTATTCCAAATGGCAGATAGTGGTGCTAAGGTTATTCATCCACGAGCTGTAGAGTATGCTATGCGTGCTAATATTCCTCTTGTTATTAAAAATACCTTCTCAAATGCAGAAGGTACGTATATTGTTCAAAGTGTAAAAGGTCTTACAAGCAGTGAAAAAGATACAAAGGTTATTACAGGTGTAGCACATCGATTAGGTCGTATACAGTTTACGATTATGGAAAATGATCAAGAAGAAAAAGATTTATTAGAATGTGTTGCAGAAGAGCAAATTAGCATAGACCTTATTAATATTTTCCCAACTTATAAAGTGTTTACCATTGATCGAGAAGATAAGGAAAAACTTGAAAAGCTCCTTCAAATGTATCATTATGAATATACGCTTCTTGAAGGATGCTGTAAAGTTACTGCTATTGGTGAACGTATGACAGGTGTACCAGGTGTTATGTCTCGTATCATGAAAGCTTTCCATAAAGCAGGTGTAGAAGTTCTCCAAACAGCAGACTCTCTTACAACTATTGGATGTCTTATAAATGAAGAGAACGTTTCAAAAGCCATTACAGCACTTCATCAAGAATTTAATCTTTAATAGGTATAAGCCTCACTTTTTTTTGCATACTAAATTTAAAAGCAAATTAAAGTGAGGCTTAAAATGACTAATTTAAAACAATCTGTACAAAATAATGATAATCCTAACAAGGAAGAGGCACCAAAAAATCCAATGCCTTCAGAAAATGAAAAAAATAATCAAATTAAAGAGTTTGGACAAGTATCTGTAAATGCAGAAGAAGGAAGTGGCATACATTGTATTACTATTATTGGTCAAGTAGAAGGCCATGTAAGTATGCCGCCTCAAAATAAAACCACTAAATACGAACATATTATTCCGCAACTTGTAGCCTTATCTGATGACCCTAAAATTAAAGGGTTACTTGTTATCTTAAATACAGTAGGAGGAGATGTAGAAGCAGGACTAGCACTTGCAGAGCTTATTGCATCTTTTGAGAAACCTGTTGTATCCTTAGTATTAGGCGGCGCGCATTCTATAGGTGTGCCTATTGCTGTATCTAGTGACTATTCATTTATTACACCAAGTGCAACCATGACGATTCATCCTGTTAGAATGAACGGAACAGTATTAGGTGTCGTTCAAACCTTTGAATATTTTGATCAAATGCAAGAACGCATTGTAGAGTTTGTTTCAAGTAATTCAGGTATTTCCCCAGAACGTTTTAGGGAACTTATGTTAGATACAGGTAAACTTGCTAAAGATATGGGAACTATTCTTGTAGGTAAACAAGCTGTAGAAGAAAAAATTATTCATGAAGTAGGAGGGCTTAAGGAGGCACTTCATAAGCTTCATGAGATGATTGTAGCTAAAGAAGGTGAAATATAGATGGCATACTATTCTATATTGCCTATTTACATGCCTGAGGAGCAGGCGCCAGAATATGAAATGCTTGATTATAACGGGCTACAAGTGTTAGCTTGTAAGACGGAAAATGGTTATATATTAGATAGAATTTATTCTAGTAATCCAAATGATTTTCTGATTGATACTTTACAACCAGGAACTTTATTGCAAAATAACCTTATCAATAAAATTATTCGATGATATAATAATAGATGTATGCTTTATGCATACGTCTATTGTCTTTTAAAAATCATTATCAGAAGAACGATTGAGGTGAAATAATAAAGGGGTTTTCTACATATGAAAAAAAATACAACAAAAAATAAAAGTACAAAAAATAAGAAGACACAGGCTAGAAGTAAAAAAACTTCTAAAATGGGAGTAGACCTAATAAGCGAAATGATTGGTATAAGTATGATTGGAATAAGCTTACTAATTCTGGTCAGTCTTTTTACGGATCAAGCAGGATTAATAGGTACAGGTATTAAAACTTTATTTGTAGGTTGCTTTGGAATGGCAGGATATTTATTACCTTTTGCTATTATTATAGTAGGGTACTATTACCTTAAAAATGCTATCAATGAGCTCTATAAATTTTTAGGGTATAGCATTCCATTCCTATTAATCTTAATGAGTTTTTGTCATTTACTGATGTTTGGGAAAGATGAATTTTTTACTTTGTGGCGACTAGATTTTTTCAAAGAACCTTCATTTTTAAATGGTGGCCTAATAGGTGCCTTGATAGGAGAATTACTTTTAACGCTACTAGGCTTATATGGAAGCTATATTATACTAGTTGTTTTAGTAGGTATATGGATTTTGGCAGTTACTAAATTTCCTATATTTGCATGGTTAAGTGACATAGGCATAAGGTTTTTAGAACACTTAAAAGAAGCTTTTATGCAATTTAATAGTCAACGTAAGGAAAGAGTACATAGACCTAAAAAATTAGAAGTGGAAAGTATAAACCAAGAAAAACTTATTGCTAGGGAACTTCTTGAAGAAGTAGCTGTAACAAGTGAGCAAGTAGAAACATTCTATGAACATCCACCTATTGTTTTAGACGAACAAGTTCCTGTAGAAGTAGAGGTATCTCAAGGTGCACAAGAAACACATACAAAAAATCAGCCTGTAGCAGCTAAAATGAATGTTTTTGAAGCAGAGGAAGAACTAGATGTAGCCATACATCAAGATGATACTTACGTATTCCCTTCTATTCAATTACTTAAAAAAGGTGAAGGTACTTCTCAAAAGACAAGCTCACGTGCTTCATTAAGCAATGCTAAAAAATTAGAAGATACACTTTTAAGCTTTGGTGTAGAAGCTAAGGTGACTCAAATTAATAAAGGGCCTACAGTAACCAGATATGAACTGCAACCTAAACAAGGTGTTAAAGTAAGTAAAATTGTTAATTTAGCGGATGATATCGCTTTAAATTTAGCAGCATCAGGTATTCGTATTGAAGCGCCTATTCCAGGAAAAGCTGCTGTAGGTATTGAAGTGCCTAATGATATAAGTGAAATGGTTTATTTAAGAGATGTGATTGAATCTGACCAATTTGCTGCGTTTCCTTCTAAACTTGCTTTTGCATTAGGAAAAGATATTGCAGGTAAACCTATTGTAGCTGATATTGGAAAGATGCCACATATACTTATAGCTGGGGCAACTGGCTCAGGGAAAAGTGTTTGTATCAATACTTTAATTACAAGTATTTTATATAAAGCAAGTCCAAAAGAAGTTAAATTGATTATGATAGACCCTAAAGTAGTAGAATTAAATGTGTATAATGGTATTCCACATCTTATGATTCCAGTTGTAACAGATCCTAAAAAAGCAGCAGGAGCTCTATGCTGGGCTGTTAATGAGATGACGAAACGTTATCAGCTATTTGCTGATAATAATGTAAGAGATATGAAAGGTTATAATAATAAAGTAACCGATGAAAATCTTAAAATGCCAAGTATTATCATTATTATAGACGAGCTTGCAGACCTTATGATGACAGCTGCAAAAGAAGTAGAGGATGCAATTTGTCGTCTTGCTCAGATGGCAAGGGCAGCAGGGATTCACCTTGTTATTGCAACCCAAAGACCATCTGTAGATGTTATTACAGGGGTTATTAAGGCTAATATTCCATCAAGACTTGCTTTTGCTGTTTCTTCAGGGATTGACTCAAGAACCATTTTAGATTCAAATGGTGCAGAAAAACTACTTGGAAAAGGAGATATGCTTTTCTGTCCAATAGGGGAATCTAAACCTTTACGTATTCAAGGAGCCTTTGTTTCAGATCAGGAAGTAGAAGCGATCGTAGAAGCTGTTAAAATGAGTGGTGAAGTTCAATATGAAGAAACTGTCATGGAAAGTATCCATGCTCCGTCCATTGCCATTGAGGGCGATGGTGAAGATGAATTACTAACACAAGCTATTCAATTAGCAAGTGGCAAAGAGAAACTCTCTATATCTATGTTACAAAGATATTTTAGAATAGGCTTTAATAGAGCATCAAGACTAATGGAAATGTTGGAAGCAAGGGGCATTGTAGGTCCTGATGAAGGGAGTAAACCACGTAAAGTGTTACAACAAAATCAACTTAGTAAGGGAGAAGAACTATGATTAAGTCAGACATCCAAATCGCACAAGAGACAAAAATGTTACCTATTATGGAGGTAGCTAAAAAGGCAGGGATACCTGAAGAAAGCGTGGAGCTTTATGGTAATTACAAAGCAAAATTAACACATGAACTTTTTGAAACAGTTAAAGATAAAAAGAATGGTAAACTTGTTCTTGTAACAGCAACTAACCCAACACCAGCAGGTGAAGGAAAAACAACTATTACTGTAGGACTTGGACAAGCACTTTGTAAACTTGGACAAAATGCTATTATTGCACTTCGCGAACCTTCTTTAGGACCATGTATGGGGATTAAAGGTGGTGCAGCTGGTGGTGGCTATGCACAAGTTGTTCCAATGGAAGATATTAATCTACACTTTACAGGTGATATTCATGCTATTGGAGTAGCGAACAACCTTTTAGCTTCTATGATTGATAACCATATTCACCAAGGTAATGCACTTAATATTGATGCTAGAACATTAACATGGAAACGTTGTGTAGACCTGAATGACCGTGCACTTCGTGATATTGTAGTAGGACTTGGCGGGGTGCTTAATGGTGTGCCAAGAGAAGATGGTTTTATGATTACAGTTGCATCTGAAATTATGGCTATTTTATGTTTAGCAACTGATCTTGTAGATTTAAAAGAAAGAATTGGAAACATTATTGTTGGTTATACTTATGAAGGAAATCCTGTGACAGCAAGAGATTTAAATGCTCAAGGTGCTATGGCAGCTATGCTTAAAGACGCTATTAAACCAAACCTTGTTCAAACACTTGAAAATACACCAGTTGTAATGCATGGAGGCCCATTTGCTAATATTGCACATGGTTGTAACAGTGTACGTGCTACTAACCTAGCACTTAAACTTGGAGATGTAGTTGTAACAGAAGCAGGATTTGGAGCAGACCTTGGTGCTGAAAAATTCTTCGATATTAAATGCCGTAAAGCAGGTTTAGAGCCAGATGCAGTTGTCCTTGTAACAACAATCCGTGCACTTAAATACAACGGTGGTGTAGCAAAAGAAGACTTAAAAGAAGAAAATGTAGAAGCCCTTACAAAAGGTATTGCAAATCTTCAAAAACACATCGAGAACGTACATAAATTCGGTGTGCCAGTTATTGTAACACTTAATCAGTTCATTACAGATACAGATGCAGAGATTGCTTATGTAAAAGAAAGCTGTGAAGCATTAGGGTGTGACTTTGCACCTGCTACAGTATGGGAGCATGGCGGTGAAGGTGGCCTTCAGCTTGCTGAAAAAGTAATGGATGTTTTAGAAAACAAAACAAGTAATTTCCATTACCTTTATGAAGATGAACTCAGTATTGAAGAAAAAATCCGCACAATTGCAACTGAAATTTATGGTGCAGCAGATATTCATATCGAACCAAATGCTAAAAAAGCTATTGCTAAAATTAATAGTTTAGGACTTAGCCATTTACCAGTATGTATGGCTAAAAACCAATATTCTCTTTCTGATGATCCAAAAGCTTTAGGTAGACCAGAGGGCTTTACAACAACAATAAGAGAAATTAGAATATCAGCAGGAGCAGGATTTATTGTAGCCCTTACAGGTAGTGTTATGACTATGCCAGGTCTACCTAAAAAACCTGCAGCGGAAGCCATTGATATTGATGCAAAAGGCACAATTACAGGCTTATTCTAATAAAGAAAAGGGGAGAGTATATGGAAACTAAAATTATTGATGGAGCAATGATTGCATCTGAAATTAAAGATGATCTTAAAAAGCAAGTAGAAGGCCTTAAAGAAAAGGGAATTACGCCTGGGCTTGCAGTTGTCTTAGTTGGAGATAACAGTGCTTCAAAAGTTTATGTAGGTAATAAGAAAAAAGCTTGTGAATACGTAGGGATTAAATCTTTTTCATATGAACTCCCTGAAAATACAAGCGAAGATAGTTTGCTTGAACTCATAGATACTTTAAATCAAGATGAAAAAGTTCATGGCATTCTTGTTCAAATGCCACTTCCAAGACATATGGATGAGCAAAAAGTTATTAAAGCCATTGCACCTGATAAAGACGTTGATGGTTTCCATATAGAAAATGCTGGAGCGCTTTTAGTAGGTGCTCCAGGTTTTATAAGCTGTACGCCAGCAGGAATTATAGAACTTTTAAGACGTTATGAGGTAGCTTTAGAAGGTAAAAAGTGTGTTGTAGTAGGAAGAAGTAATATCGTCGGCAAACCAATTAGTTTGCTTTTATTACGAGAAAATGCTACAGTAACTATATGTCATTCAAAGACGACAAATCTAGAAGAAGAAATTAAACAAGCTGATGTGGTTGTAGTTGCAGTTGGAAAAGCAAAATTTGTTAAAGGACATATGCTCAAAGAAGGGGCCGTTGTTATAGATGTTGGAATGAACAGAGATGAAAATGGCAAACTTTGTGGAGATGTAGATTTTGATTCTGCTCAAGGTATAGCGAGTCTGATTACACCAGTACCTAAAGGTGTAGGACCTATGACCATTGCTATGCTGATGTACAACTGTGTACTTGCAGCAACACATTAGGAAGGAGAATTATTTTGACAAATACAATAGCCTTTGTATCCTTAGGATGTGACAAAAACTTAGTAGACAGCGAACATATGTTAGGCCTTTTACATGAAGCAGGCTTTACACTTATAGGAGATGAATCTGAGGCAGAGGTTCTCGTAGTAAACACATGCTGTTTTATTGAAGATGCTAAAAGAGAAAGTATTGAGCAGATTTTAGAAGTTGCTAAATATAAAGAAATTGGTAAGTGTAAAGCACTTATTGTAACAGGATGTATGGCACAACGCTATAAAGAAGAAATTTTAGAAGAGATGCCAGAAGTAGATGCTGTAGTTGGAACAACTTCTTATGATAAAATTGTAGAAACAGTAACAGAAGCTTTAGAAGCTAAAGGTGTGAGAGTTTCTAAATTTGATACGATTGACCGCGAGCACTTAGAAAATATGCCTCGTATCTTAACAACAGCAGGATACTTCGCTTATATGAAAATAGCAGAAGGCTGCGATAACAAATGTACTTATTGTATTATCCCATCATTACGTGGTAAATATAGAAGTAGGCCACTTGAACAGCTTAAAAAAGAAGCTGAAAAATTAGCAAAAGATGGTGTAAGTGAACTTATTTTAGTTGCACAAGATACAACATTATATGGAACAGACCTTGAAGGTGATATTACACTTGTTACTCTATTAAGAGAGCTCTCAAGTGTAGAGGGTATTGAGTGGATTCGTATTCTTTATTGCTATCCAGAAAATATCACTGATGAACTTATTGAAGAAATTAAGACAAATGATAAAGTATGTAAGTATTTAGATATTCCAATTCAACATGCGGCAGACCCAGTGCTTAAACGCATGGCAAGAAAGAGTACACATGCTGAGCTTATTGAAAAAATGAATAAATTAAGAGCTGAAGTGCCAGGTATTGCAATTCGTACAACACTTATTGTAGGATTCCCAGGTGAGACAGAAGAGGACTTTGAAGTACTTTGCAACTTTGTAAAAGAAATGCGTTTTGATCGTTTAGGTGTATTTACTTATTCACAAGAAGAAGGTACACCTGCAGCAAGACTTAAAGATCAAATTGATGAAGAAGTTAAAATGCAGCGTAAAGAAATCATTATGAGCATGCAACATGATATTTCAGAAGCCTTAACACATGAGAAAATTGGTCGTACAATGCGTGTACTTATTGAAGGTAAACTTGCAAATGAGCCAGTTTATCTTGCGCGTACTTACCAAGATGCACCAGATATCGATGGACAAGTATTCGTTCAATATGAAGGTGAATTAATTTCAGGTGATTATGTAGATGTTAAAATTACAGGTGCAAGCGACTATGACCTTATAGGGGAATTAGTATAAGCGCTATTTAGGAAATGGGGATATAAGGTATGAATATTGCTAATCAATTAACTGTAGGGAGAGTTCTTCTAGTATTTGTATTTATGGGTGTTATATGGAATTCATGGCTTCCTTTAGAAACAACACTATGGATTGCACTTGCTATTTTTGTTATTGCGAGTTTGACAGATTTTTTAGATGGTTATTTAGCTAGAAAATATAAACTGGTTACAAATCTAGGAAAGTTTATGGATCCTTTAGCAGATAAAATGCTTGTAACAGCAGCAATGATTGCACTTGTAGATTTATCACATGTATTACCTGCAGGCGTTTTACCAGCATGGATTGTTGTTGTTATTTTATTAAGAGAATTTGCTGTATCAGGTATACGACTTTTAGCAGCGAATAATCAGGTTGTTATTGCAGCCAATCCACTAGGTAAATGGAAGACAACTATACAAATGCTCATGATTATTGTTTATTTAACACCTGTTTCACATATAGTATGGCAATATTTAGGGCTAATTCTTGCTTATGTTGCATTAGTTTTAACTATTATTTCAGGTATTCAATACCTATGGCAGAATAAGCAAGTTTTCAAAGAGCAATAATAAGAAGAACCTATTTTAGAATCCAGGCATGAGCCTGGATTTTTTTACAAAAATATAAGTTGCAATTCTAGAACAATCTTGCTATCATATAAAAGTTACTGATTTATAAGGAGGTTACTATGCATTATCATACAATCATTATTGGTGCAGGTCCAGCAGGGCTATTTGCTGCACAGGAGCTAGGGAAACAGAATCAAAAAGTACTTGTTCTTGAGAAGAATCAGGAAGCAGGCAGAAAATTGCTTGTTTCAGGAGGTGCACAGTGCAACTTTACACATAGTGGCTCAGTTACAGATTTCTTTGATCGTTATGGTGAGCATGGTAAATTTATTAAAAAAGCTTTATTGACTTTTACGAATGAAGATACTATTCGCTTCTTTGAAAATGAAGGTGTTGCAACCTATGTAAGAGAAGAAAATAATAAGGTTTTTCCTAAAAGTCATAAAAGTGCAGATATAAGAGGTGCTTTACTTCAATCATGTAAAAAGCATAATGTTTTAATTAAATATAATCAAACAGTTAAAATGATTAAAGTGTATGATGGTATTTTCACTTTAGAAACAGAGGCTGGAGATCGCTACTTTAGCGATAATGTTATTATTGCTACTGGGGGCAAATCTTTTCCTCATCTCGGCTGTACAGGAGATGGTTATGTTCTAGCAAGTAGTTTGGGGCATACTATTGTAGAACCTAGACCAGCGTTAACTTATGTAACGACACATGAAAGAAACTTTTGTGAGTTATCAGGGATATCCTTTAAAAATGCTCAAATTACACTGTGGCATGAGAAAAAGAAGATTACAGAGCGTATAGGAAGCTTACTCTTTACACATAAGGGGTTATCAGGTCCGGTTATTCTTGATGCCACTAGATGGATTGTACCAGGTGATCAAATTACTGTTAATTATCTTTATCCTTTAAGCTACGAAGAAGCTAGAAAGCGTTTTGCTGAGGAAATTCCAGTACGTGGTAAGGAATCTGTGGTAAATTATCTTAAGAATTATGATTTACCAAGAAGTTTTTGTGAAGTTGTTTGTGAATCTATAGGAGTGTTACCTGAACAAAGTTGTGCACGCCTTTCAAAGAAAGAGAGAGAAGATTTAGTTTCAAAACTTACTAAATGTGAATTTAATTTATCAGGAACAGGTGGCATGAACTCAGCTATGGTTACAGCAGGTGGTATTACGCTTAAAGAAGTTAATCCTACAACTATGGAGAGTCGTAAACAAAAAGGTCTTTATTTTGCTGGAGAAGTACTAGATATTGATGGAGATACAGGTGGTTATAATATACAGGCTGCTTTTTCTATGGGGTATTTATGTGCCAAAAGTATTACAAAAAATAAGAAGTAATGATTTTTTATCATTACTTCTTATTTTTTTATCTTTTTTTAAAAAATAGCTTGCTATCTATTCATACATAAAGTATAATTGTATACAATTATACCGGAAGAGGAGAATGACGGATGAAAAACAAATTAGGATTATCAAGTAAAATTTTTATCGGCCTAATATTAGGAGTATTTTTAGGAATGGCTATTCAATTTATGCAGTTAAACGCAGTACTTACATATATCATTCAACCTATAGGGACTATATTCTTAAATTTAATGAAAATGGTTATTGTGCCACTTATTTTATGTACATTAGTATCTAGTATGACCCATGTAGGAGATATGAACAGACTAGGCGTTATGGGTAAAAAGACATTGTTCTATTATGCGGGGACAACATTAATGGCGGCATTTATTGGAATGAGTTTAGCACTCTTTATTAAACCAGGTATGGGGATTACGCTTGAAATAGGACAAGCCAATATTCCAGAAGCTACACCTTTAATGCAAATGCTTATAGATATCGTACCAACAAATCCTTTTAAAGCTTTAGTAGAAGGTAATACACTTCAAGTTATTATTTTTGGTGCCTTTACTGGGGTAGCTATTAATAGTTTAGGAAATAAAGCTCAATATGCAAAAGCGGTTTTTAATGACTTTGCAGATGTAATGTATAAAATTGTAGAAATGATCATGAAGGTGACACCTATTGCAGTATGTGCTTTGATTGCAGATGTTGTAGCAACAAATGGATGGGGAATTCTTATTTCACTTATCAAGCTTATTGTTGTGATTCTTGTAGCAAGTCTTATTCAATGTCTAGTTGTCTATGTAGGAAGTGCGAAAATATTTGCAGGTATGAATCCTATGCAATTTATTAAGAGTGTACTACCAGCTCAAATGATTTCCTTCTCTACAGCAAGTAGTGCTGCAGCTTTACCAGTATCACTTAAATGTGCTAAAGAAAATTTAGGTATTAAACAAGAAATTGCTCAATTTGTACTTAATATTGGTTCTACAATCAATATGGATGGCGGTGCTATTTATCAATCAGCATGTGCTGTATTTATTGCTCAAATTTATGGCATTGAACTTTCGTTTACACAGCTTATTATTTTACTTATTGCAGCTTCACTTGCTTCTGTAGGGGCTGCTGCTATTCCAGGAACAGTTATTGTCATGATGACAATGGTACTTACTTCTATTGGCTTACCATTAGAAGCCATTGCTTTAATTGCCGGAGTAGATCGTATCTTAGATATGATTACAACTTTTGTTAATGTAACAGGTGATTTATCAGCTTGTGTATTCGTTTCAAGTTGTGACACGCCAGCAACAGAAGAGAATTATTTAAATGGTGCTTTAGAAATAGAATAAAAGGTTAAAAAGGATAATACTCCATTTTTAGTAGACACGGTAAAAGAAAACCGTGTCTATTTTTTATGCTGTTAATTTTAGTCTTTTTATAACTTTATAACATAGTTTTCTGACCAATTTTGAGCCAGTGATTTATACTCATTTAGATATTCACTGTAGTACAACTACGAAGTGATTCTTATTTAAGTGAGCTATGAAAACTGTCTATAGATACATTATCTGAAAGAAAATCTTTAGCAAATTTGTTCTCATTCCTATTACCTATAGCATAGGCTACTATGCCTCTTATGAGAGATCTATAGTGGTTGAAAGGTATATACTGTAAGATCACCCTTTTTAGTCTATGATAACCATACATGCAAACGGTATCCTCAAATGATAGTAAGACATGCTTTATAATCTATCTAGTTACTGCTTTTTAACGCTTGAATCAAATTCTAAGCCTAAGTCATGTTTATGTAACCAACTATTAATTATTTTAGTAGATACTATATTTTCTCTCTAACTAAGTATAGGGGGGATTTTTATATGTACTTTTTTGTTTGAGACAATCTATAAATTTTATTGGTATACAAATTATTTGATAATATGGACTTTGGGATCATCTAAGTATATATTCACTTATTTATAGTCTTTGCAGCTTTTTATACACTGAATTAAAAACTAATTTCAGAAAAATCTTACCACTACTGAAAAATACCCTTAATTTATCCCCATTTTACTTTTAGCCCTTTTTTAATACTTTTCTACATATTTACCTCTTGCTGATTCATAACCTACCACAGATAATACATAATTATCTGTGGTAGGTTGCTTGATTTATGGAATTTGTGTTAACATATATTCAAGGTTAACTTTAGTTAACATATAACAAAAATAAAGAAGTTAACTGTAATATGAAAGGTTAACCTTGTAGGAGGGAATGTAATGGCAGATGTAACATTTGGTGTAAAAGTTCCAGAAGAAATGAAAAATGAATTGGCAGAGATCATGAAAAGCACCCAATTAACAGGAAAAGAGTTTATGGGGCTATTATTAACTACATATAAATTAGAGCAAAAGAAACAAGCTGAAGATTTATTAGTAAAGGATATAGATGAACTGCAAAGATTGCTCCAGCGTATTCAAACAATGTATTTAAATGTAAGTGAGCGTGTCGGTCTCATAGTAGAAGAGCGTATAGGAGAAGTAGAGGCAGTTGTTGTGCAGAAAGAAGAAGAAAAAGAAGCATTAATTAAGGAAAAGTCCTTATTAGAAGAAAAAATAAATAACCTATTAAAAGAAAAAGAGGAGGCTAAAGATCGATATGAGGCTTTAGAAAAAGCATATAGTGAATTGGAAGAGCAAATCAGTGAGCAGAAAATACAAATTAAACAACATCATACGCTATGCGAGAAATATGAAGAGCAAATTGTGGGACTTAAAGAGAAAAATAGCAAGTGGGAACGCCTAGAAGTTGAAATAGAAGAACGTAATGAGGAAAATGAACGTCTTAAAGTTAGAAATGATGAAGTATCTTCTGAATTATGGTTTGCACAAAGAGAGATTGAAAAGCTTAAAGAATCATTGAAACAAGAGGAAGATGGGAAGAATAAAGAATTAACTGCGCTTAAAGAAAAATATGATTTAGAACTTCAAAATAGCTTATTAGAGCAGAAGCTTATTTTTACGAATAAAATTGAAGTATTAAAAGAAGAACAACATAAAGAGCAACAGGAATTAAATAACAAGATACAAAATTTGCTTCTAGGTATAAAAATGGAAAATAAATAGTGTTGAAAAACTTGTCATATAATGATATACTCTGTCCTTGGAAAAGGAGTGTATATTCATGGCGAAAAATTATTTAGCACCAAATGAGATTTTAGATTACACAATTGAAGGTGGTCAGGCAAAAGTTAACCGTACAGCAATGGCAGTATTCCTTATGGCTGTTATGGCTGGTATGTATGTTGCTTTAGGGGGGCTTGCTTCATCAACTGCAGCACATGCAATTGCAGATAAAGGTGTAGCAAAATTAGTAACAGGTGCAGTGTTCCCTATTGGTCTTATGTTTGTAGTACTTAACGGGGGAGACCTTTTTACAGGAAACTGTTTAATTGTTTTATCAACTCTTGAAAAACGTAATAAAGTAAGTGATTTCTTTAAGAATTTAGCAATCGTTCTTGCAGGAAACTGTGTAGGTGCATTTTTCATTGCTTTCCTACAAGCTAATACAGGTCTTTTTAGAATGAGTGATGGTGGTTTTGCTACTTATGCTTTAAAAACAGCTATTTCAAAAGCAAATCTTCCTTTCACAGAAGCTTTATGTCTTGCAATTATTTGTAATATCTTTGTATGTGCAGGTATTTGGATGATGTACTCTGCAAAAGATGTAACAGGAAAAATCCTTGCTGGATTCTTCTCAATCTTTGCATTTGCTATTAGTGGTGCAGAGCATATCGTAGCAAATATGTACTATGTGCCAGTTGGTATCTTTATTAAAAACAACCCTGAACTTGTACAATTATCAGGTGTTGCTGCAGATAAGTTAGATACTTTAACATGGGGTAACTTCTTTACAAACAATGTTATTCCGGTAACACTTGGTAACTTTATTGGTGGTGTTATCATTGGTGTAATGTATTATCTTATCTTTAAAAAATTTACTAAACCTGCACAATAAAATTGAGTATAATAGAGGCATGGGAGATGATCCCATGCCTTATTTTATTGAATCTAGAAAAGGTAGGAATCCTTATGACTATACAAAAGAGTATCCATTATTTTAAAGCATCTTTAGAAAGTATGCAGCTTTCGTCTCATACCATCAAAGCTTATTTGCAGGATTTAGCGCAGTGGCAAGCCTTTGTAAATGTAGAATCATTAGAAGACTTAAGTTTTGAAGTCTTGCAAGAGTATTTAATGCATTTACAATCTACAGGGCTTAAGCCTACAAGTTTAAGACGTAAACGTGTTGTTTTACATCGTTTTCTTACTTTTTGCTATGAAAAAAGGCTCTGTGATGAAAAGTTTTATGATTATATTGATCCAATCAAAATGAGAAAACATAAGGCACCTAAAGAAGTCTTGTCTACGGAAGAGATTGAAGAACTTTTTGATTACATAGATGGACAGATTGCTATAAATGAAGCCCTTTTAGGAACAAGTAACCATTATGATTATTTATATTACTGCTGGATCCGTAACAAACTTATCGTAGGTATCTTGCTTTATACAGGCTGTCGTGCTAATGAAGCTGTAAGCTTAAAAAAGGAAGATATTAATATGAAAAATAATACTATACTATTACTAGCAAAGGGCTTTAAATATAATGTAGTGCCTATTCATCCGGAACTTTTAACCTTGCTAAAAGACTATGATGAACAAATACAATTATTAAAGAATGTTGATATTCTTAAAGTAATAGATGAGTCTATTTATATGTTCCCAAGTAGACAGGATAGTGGTTCGCATTTAGCAACGCGTACGCTTCATGATTTAATGCTAAAACTTTCAGGTGTATTAGGTAGACATATACATGCCCATTTGTTTAGACATACCTTTGCTTCGTACTGTATTGCAGCTAATATGGATATTACCACTTTATCATCTCTGATTTCGCATAGTAATCCATCTATTACCTTATCCATTTATACACATGAAATCGAGTCTACCCAAAAACAAAATGAAATTAAAAAGCTAAATTTTGATAAACGTTCATAGGTATGAAATCTCCTTAAAAGTGTTATGATAAATATAATACTAAAGGAGGTTTTTTTATGTACGAAAACTTCAAACAGCTTAGTGATAAATATGAGGAAGGGTATAGATGCATACACAAGGATACGACTAAAGGATGTACTTATACTTTAAGAAATTTTGACAAAGGAAAAATTTATACCATAAGTAGTAATGATAGAATGGAGATAGGGGAGATGGAACACTTCTTAGATAATCTTGAAGAGGTGAAAAAAAAGACCGGTTGTGATTGTATTTGTACAGGGTATGAAACAGATGATTAAAAACAGCTATTCCTTCAAAAAACTGGAGGAATAGCTGTTTTAACTTATCTAAATCGCATAGCAATATAGCGCTTAATAAATTCAAGTTTTTTATCATAGGGTGGGTAACGAAGTGGAAGTTCTACTCTAGAGCTGTAGCACACTGTCTTGTAGTGACTAAATGTATCAAAAGAATATTTTCCGTGATAGGCCCCTATACCACTATAACCTACACCGCCAAAAGGTGCTTTAGGATGAGTAAGATGCATAAT
>JAHLFD010000094.1:0-5947 GCA_018883975.1 Candidatus Niameybacter stercoravium | reverse complement strand
ATTTTGTACTGTTAAGTAGTACTGACTTGTCACTTGATGTGACTTTATGAATCGACTGGTTTAATGGTTACTATTTTATTTTCAAAGTTCATTTTTCTTTATTTACCAAGGCCTCAGCCCTGTGTGTCAGTGGCGCTGTGCCCTGCTTACTTGACTTATTATGCACCATAACCTTGCATAAGTCAACACTATTTCTCAACTTTTTTTTGCTTTTTATTACTTTTTTATGTTATCCCCATATTAAGTTTATTATCCACTTATTACACACATTTTACCCCCAATTTTATACACAGTTGTGTATAGTTTCCCCCTCTTATATCTCATATTTGCTCTATTCCTCTCATATATTTTATAGAAAGTAAATAGTTAAGTCTAAGAGAAAGGAAGTCCTGCTATTAACCATAAAGGAGTTCCTTATTTTTATTAATAAATCCCCTTTGGAGGTGAATGTAATATGTATGATGTCATCATTATAGGGGCAGGTGTAATCGGCTGCTCCATTGCACGAGAACTTTCTAGATATAAACTTCATACACTCGTTTTAGAAAAAGAGAATGATGTATGCTGTGGGACAAGTAAAGCAAATAGTGCTATTATCCATGCTGGTTTTGACCCTCTACCTCATACTCACAAAGCTAGGCTTAATGCAAGAAGCAACCTTTTGTTTGATGAACTAGCTGCCCAGCTAGACATTCCCTTTAAGCGAAATGGAGCCCTTGTCCTTAATCTTAATGAGGAGGATTATCCTAAACTTATAGACCTTAAAGAACGTGGTAAACAAAATGGTGTCCCTAACCTTCAAATCCTTACGCGTTCTGAAGTAATCAGTCTAGAGCCTCACCTTGCAGAAAATACCCAAATAGTCAATGCACTCTATGCGCCTACAAGTGGTATTGTCTGCCCTTTCACACTTACACTTGCTCTTGCAGAAAATGCTCATGCTAATGGTGTACAATTTAAATTCAATACCCCTGTTACCTCTATTGTTAAAGAGGAGAATGCTTTCATCCTTTCTACACCTTCCGAGTCTTTTAAGGCACGTGTTGTAGTTAATGCTGCTGGTGTATTTAGTGATGTGATCAATAACAGTGTGAGCAAACATACCTTTACTATTACCCCTATTAAAGGTGAATATGACTTATTTGATAAATATGTAGGTAACCTTTTTGTTCGTACCTTATTCCAACTGCCTACTTCTAAAGGGAAGGGGATTCTTGTTACCCCTACCATAGATGGTAATTTGTTAATTGGCCCTACTGCCACGCCATGTACAGATAAAGACAATGTTAATACAACACGTTCTGGCCTAGACCAAGTACTTTCTGGTGCCTTACGTACTACTACTTCTATCCCTATGGGATATATAATTACTTCTTTTAGCGGACTTAGGGCTCATAATGATCAAGATGATTTCATCCTTGGCGAAGCACCTGATGTCCCTAACTTCTTTAATGCACTTGGGATTGAATCACCTGGTCTTAGCTGTGCTCCTCTTATAGGTAAAGAACTAGCTCAGGCTATTTTTACAAAACTTAAGCCTGCTCCTAATCCAGATTTCACCCCTACCAGAAAAGGCATTGTACATTTTAATAGCCTTCCACTACATAAGCAAAAAGAACTTATTAAAGAAAATCCTCTCTATGGCAAAATTGTATGCCGCTGTGAACAAATTACAGAAGCTGAAATTTTAGAGGCCATTCATAGACCATTAGGTGCCGTAGATTTAAATGGCATTAAAAGGCGTACGCGCGCTGGTGCTGGTAGGTGCCAATCCGGCTTTTGCTTTATTAGAAATTCTGAGCTTCTTTCTGGTCTTGGGGATACGCCCCATTCTACTCCTATGCTTCCTATAGAAAAAGAGTATGATCTTATTATTATTGGAGGAGGGCCTGCTGGATTAAGTGCTGCTCTTGCCGCTCATAAGAAAGGGATAGATCGTTTACTTATTATAGAAAGAGAACCTTATCTAGGAGGGATTTTAAATCAGTGTATTCATAACGGCTTCGGCCTTCATACCTTCAAAGAGGAACTTACAGGTCCTGAATATGCAGACTGCTTTATCCGTAGTGTTCAAAAGGCTCATATTCCTTATCTACTCAGCACAACTGTTACTTCTATTACTCCTAATAAGGAGCTTACAGCATTAAGTCCTTCTTATGGACTTCTTACACTTAAAGCAAAAGCTATTGTCCTCGCTATGGGATGTAGAGAAAGACCTAGAGGTGCTCTTACTATCCCAGGTTCTAGGTGCAAAGGTATCCTAACTGCTGGCACGGCACAAAAATTGGTCAATATGAAGGGGATCCTCCCTGGTAAGGAAGTCGTTATACTCGGTTCTGGAGATATTGGACTTATTATGGCAAGACGTATGACTTTAGAAGGTGCCCATGTTCAAGCTGTTATAGAAATTATGCCTTTCTCTAGTGGACTTAAACGTAATATTGTTCAATGCCTAGATGATTATCAAATTCCTCTTAAGCTCAGTCATACAGTTATTGAAATTCATGGTCATGATCAAATAGAAGGTGTTACTGTTGCTGAAGTTGATGCTAATAGACAACCTATCCGTTCTACAGCAACTTTTATCCCCTGCGATTTACTACTTCTTTCTGTAGGGCTCCTGCCTGAAAATGAACTTTCTCGTCAGGCCAAGGTTAATCTCTCACCTATTACAGGTGGTCCTGTTGTTACAGATACACTTGAAACAAGTACGCCTGGTATCTTTGCCTGTGGTAATGTACTTCATGTTCATGACCTTGTAGACTATGTTTCTGAAGAAAGTTCTCTTGCAGGCGAGAAAGCCGCTGACTATATTCTTGAAGATACTCCAGATGTAAACAACCCTATTTCTGTAGTCACTGAAGAAGGTGTACGTTACTGTGTTCCTCAGTTCATTCAGCCAACTCCTGTAGAACCTACTACCTTAAGGTTTAGAGTGAATAAAGTTTATAAAAATGCCTATAAGTGTCTCTATTTTGATGACACACTAGTTTTGAAAAAGAAAAAACGTATTTTTACTCCTGGTGAAATGGAAAACTTTATCCTTACACCAGATTTATTTACAGCTCACCCTAACCTTAAATCCATCACTCTTAAAATAGAAAGGAGTTAAAAGATGCATAAAGTTGAACTTACTTGTATTGGCTGCCCTTTAGGCTGTCTACTTACAGCTACTTTAGAAAATAATCAGGTCATAACTGTTACAGGCAACTCCTGCAAAATTGGCCTAGAGTATGCAAAAGAAGAATGTACTCATCCAACACGCCTTTTAACTTCTACCATACCTGTTATAAATGGTATTCTCCCTAGGGCAGCTGTTAAGACCACAAGACCTATTCCTAAAGAAATGATTATGCCTTGTATGGAGGCTATTAAAAAACTAAAAGTACGGGCACCTATTAATTTGGGGGATATTATCTGCAAAGACTTAGCTCATACAGGCATTAGCCTTATTGCGACTCAAAGTGTTTCAAAAACACCCTAAATCTTTACATGGTAGTATGCTAGAATAAAGTTATAGATGAATGAGGGGGTATTTTATTTATGTCAAAATACATTGCGTCATTAGACCAAGGTACTACAAGCTCCAGATGTATTTTATTTAATAAAAATGGTCTAATTGAAAGTGTAGCTCAAAAAGAATTTACACAAATTTATCCTAAAGCTGGATGGGTAGAACATGATCCTATGGAAATTTGGTTTACCCAAATAAGTGTAGCTACTGAAGCTATGCAAAAAATTAATGCTACTGCCAGTGATATTGCCGCTATAGGTATTACCAATCAGCGCGAAACAACAGTAATATGGGATAGAGCAACAGGTAAACCTATTTATAATGCTATTGTATGGCAATGCCGTAGAACGTCTGATACATGTGATGTCCTAAAAGAAGAAGGCTTTGATCAGATTATTAAAGAAAAAACTGGTCTTATTATAGATGCTTATTTTTCAGCAACTAAAATTAAATGGATTTTAGATCATGTGGAAGGTGCTAGGGAAAAAGCATTAAAAGGTGAGCTCCTCTTCGGTACAATAGATACTTGGCTTATCTGGAATCTTACAAAAGGTAAAGTACACGTAACAGATTACTCTAATGCCTCTAGAACAATGCTCTTTAATATTCATACCCTTAAATGGGATGAGGAGATACTAGCTAGATTAGATATTCCAGCTAGTATGCTCCCTCAAGTTAAACCATCAAGCTGTGTATATGGACATACCGATACTACTCTATTGGGCGGAGAAATCCCTATTAGTGGTGCTGCTGGGGATCAACAAGCTGCCTTATTTGGTCAGATTTGTCATGCTCCTGGCACGGCTAAAAACACTTATGGCACAGGATGCTTTCTTCTTATGAATACAGGCGAAAAAGCTATCCTCTCTCATAAAGGCCTACTCACTACCATTGCCTGGGGTATAGATAATAAAGTTGAATATGCTTTAGAAGGTAGTGTATTTATTGCAGGTGCTGCTATTCAATGGTTACGTGATGAGCTTCGTATGATAGACCATGCTGCACATACTGAAACTTATGCCAATTCTGTCCCAGATTCCAATGGCGTTTATATCGTTCCTGCCTTTACAGGGCTTGGTGCACCTTATTGGGACCAGTATGCAAGAGGTACTATATTAGGCCTTACACGTGGTGTTAAGAAAGAACATTTTATTAGGGCCACTTTAGAATCATTAGCTTATCAGACTTATGACGTGCTTATGGCTATGCAAGAGGACTCTGGTATCTCACTTAAAGCACTTAAAGTAGATGGCGGTGCATGTGCTAATAACTTCCTTATGCAATTCCAGTCAGATATACTTGGCACAAAGGTAGATAGACCAGAAGTTATTGAAACTACCGCCCTAGGTGCAGCCTATTTAGCAGGTCTTGCTGTAGGTTATTGGAAGGATCAAGAAGACATTAGTACCAACTGGGCCCTTTCAAAGAGTTTTACTCCAAAAATGGAATCTTCCAAACGTGAATCTCTACTTAAAGGGTGGCATAAAGCTATCAAATGCACCAGAGAATGGGCTAAAGAAGATTAAAAAGGTGAGGTTATTTCAAAATTAGAAATAACCTCACCTTTTTAGTTGGCTCCTATTTTTATAAAGAAATATGTTATACTGTAAACAAAATTCAAACCAAGGAGAATATATACTTATGATTACAATCAGACCTGCCACCTTACAAGATTTAGATACCATTACAGAAATAGAAGCTATCTGTTTTCCTGCAGCTGAAGCTGCTAGTAAAGAAAGCTTTCGCTCACGTCTTATACATTTTCCTGAACACTTCTTCGTAGCGCTTGATAAAGATAAAATCATTGGTTTTATTAATGGTGCGGTCATTAATTCCAATATTATTTCTGATGAATTATATGAAGATGCCAGCTTACATGACCCTCATGGTGCTTACCAAACTGTATTTGGCTTAGATGTCTTGCCCGACTATCAGCATCAAGGTATTGCCTCTGCACTTATGGAATACCTCATTGATACAGCTAAAAGTCATAACCGAAAAGGTATCATCTTAACGTGCAAAGAGCATTTAATTCCTTTCTATAATCGCTTTGGCTATGAAAATCAAGGCGTCTCAGCTTCTGTACATGGTGGTGCATGCTGGTATGATATGCTCTTATCATTTTAATAATCATTATAAAAAAATAGTAAAACAAAAAGCCCCAGCAACTTTTGAAATCAAAAGCTTCTGGGACTTTTATTCATTGCGGAGACAGGACTTGAACCTATGACCTTCGGGTTATGAGCCCGACGAGCTACCAACTGCTCCACTCCGCGATATTAAAAATTTGGCAACCACCTACTCTCCCGGGCCGTCTCCAGCCAAGTACCATCAGCCGCTTTAGTCTTAACCTACGTGTTCGGTATGGGAACGGGTGTTTCCCTAAAGCGCATCGTCACCAAAAATATTTGAGTATTTAATTAGTATTCCTAA
>JAHLFD010000093.1:0-2721 GCA_018883975.1 Candidatus Niameybacter stercoravium | reverse complement strand
TTAGGAATATGTTTTGTATCCTCTTCTTTAATCACTGTTGTTGTACTTGGCTTAGTGACTTCACCATCTTTTATAGGTAATCCTTGAATTAAATTAAGGAGCTGCTCATAAACAGAGAAATCTGTGTAGTGATTTGTAGCAATATCACCTACTGTAATACCTGGATTAATATACATAAGCTCTACTTGGCGATTACGTTTAACACCAAATTTAAAAGTAAATAGGCCTTCTGTCTCACTATCTTTTAACATTTTCTTAGCATATCTTGAAAGCTTGGTATGCATAGCCTTTGAAACATCTGCAGGCATATAAATGTATTTCACAGCTTCATCATTTAAAACCTCTTCCTGTACTGGATAAGTACATACTTTATCTCCAGCTTTTAAAGCTGTAATACTTAAAAATCTATCATAATCATTGATTTCCTCAATGAGCCATTCAATAGCAGATTCATCGATTTCAAATAAGAAATTCTCTAAATCGTCTTTTGTGTATACATCAAGTACATCATAACGATTTTCATAAATTTGATACAGTCTAAAAGGAAGTTCAATTTGTTCCATTTGTTTAAAGAATGTAAGCTTGTTATTTTGGTGATAATACTTAGGTGTAGGTACTTCACAAAGCTCAGCTGCTGTAAGCTGATGTACACGGTTTCCTATAAGTTGTAAACCGTCCTCACTTGGGTACATCACATGCTCTTTCATAAATTTGGATGACAGAACAGGTGGATTACCTATGCATAAAATAATAGCATCTGTTTTAAGAGCAAGTCTTTTAATCGTATCTTCTGTAATAGGTGCTGTAATATGTGTATCACAAGCTTCCCCTGCTATATTATTAAGTTCAGGTTCAAGAAGAACTGTTTTGATACATCTTTTTTTAGCTTCTATACAAATCATATTTGCAAGGAGATTGCCTCCTACAAGACCTAAAGTTTCTATTTGATTCATCTTTGTTCCTCCATCTTTATTGAAGTAAGTAATTAACCACCGCTAAAGCTTTTTCCATATTTTTAGGTGGGTTGATTAGTGAAATTACAAGAGGTTCTAAAATGGTAGCACCTTGGAAGGCATTAGACTTTTCTATTTTAATACCATAAACGTGTTCTTTACCATCTTCTGCACCTTTAGCTGTAAGAAGTTGGTCTTTATGTGCTTCAAGTATTGGCTTAAATTCTGGTACTTCCTCAAGTGGCATAAATGGGTCGAAGCCCTCTATCTCCATATATCTGTCAAAACGTGCCTGAGACATAGCAAAAACGTCTGCTTCTCGTACTTGTATTTTCAGCATCATCATTTGATCATTTACAATAGTTGCTTGATCTGTTACGCTCCAGTCTGCTGGAATATAATAAATATCTGAATTAAAGTTTTCTTTGAAGTAAGCCCTATCTAATTCTTCTTTATCTGTATCGAGCGTCATCATAGCTGTTACAATAAGATGATTATCATAATTAGGTTTTGGCTTAGCTATAGTATAGACCAGATTACCTACTAAAAGTACACCTATTATTGTACCTAGTATAGTAAACCTGTAATACTCCCAAATATATTCCATTTTTTGCTTGGCGTTCATACTCTTAAACTTTTCTTTATTTGTCTTCATTGTATACTACTCCTTCTTCTCTTATTCCCTCTTTTACTTCATTTTTTCCTATGCTATACTTGAAGCAGAATTATTTATATTACTATCATAATTTAATACTATAATTATACCATATGTACATGGTATGTACTTTAAATATTTTTAAGGAGGACTTTTCATCATTATGCAATGGTTATATAAGCTTGAAAAAAAGTTTGGTAAATATGCTATTCCCAATTTGATGCTGTATATTTTATCTTTACAAGCTATCGT
This sequence comes from Candidatus Niameybacter stercoravium, assembly GCA_018883975.1. Taxonomy (GTDB): domain Bacteria; phylum Bacillota; class Clostridia; order Lachnospirales; family Cellulosilyticaceae; genus Zhenhengia; species Zhenhengia stercoravium. Next base: position 861 of record JAHLFD010000093.1, on the reverse strand, counting down.
GTTTTTAGCAGTCAATTTACTAGGCCCAGGCATTTTAAGTGCACTTGTATTTGATAGGGATTTAATTTTATCTGGACAAGTTTGGAGACTTATTACCTTTATCTTTGTACCAGATGACTTCAATCCACTGTGGTTTATCTTAATGCTCTTTATTTATTACTCTATTAGCAATCAGATTGAACGTATTATCGGAAGCTTTAACTTCAATGTATTCTACTTCTCTAGTATTATTGCAACAATTGCTGTATGTTTCATGTTCGATATTAGACTACTTTCTCTTGCTTACTACATTAACTTATCTTTATTTATTGCCTTTGCTACACTTATGCCTGATGCGACATTTTATTTATACTTCTTTATACCATTTAAGGCAAAATATTTATTAGTCTTCTACTTTGTGATCTTAGGTATGCAAATGCTTACTGGTGGTCTTCCTACAATTGCTTTAATCTGCTCTTCTTTACTTGGATACTTCATCTTCTTTGCGTATCCAGCACTTAAGCATCAGAAATTACGTCGTAAAGGACTAGCAGGTCAAAAACAATTTAAAGCTGCTAAACGTGAATTAGATGCAGAAAAACGCGCACCTATCAAAGTAGCTTTCCACAAATGTCATGTCTGTGGCAAAACAGAATTAGACGACCCAGATATGGAATTTAGATACTGCTCAAAATGTAACGGTAATTACGAGTACTGCATGGATCATTTAAGAGACCATGAGCATGTAAAATAAATTATCTTATACATGGACATGCACGCTTAATAAGAAGTGGACATTCTAAAGGGAGTGTTACAAAACTAGTTTATACTAAGTTTTGTAGCACTCCCTTTTCTTATTAGTTATTAGTGAGTTATTGGTTC
>JAHLFD010000011.1:0-10739 GCA_018883975.1 Candidatus Niameybacter stercoravium | reverse complement strand
GTTCCTACTTCTTTACCTTCTAAAATATCGTAAAGAACGCGTGTATCGTCCCCTAAGGCAACAACTGTATGTGTCTGGTTATCTTTGGCTATTTTTGCTGCTGTAATCTTTGTTGTCATACCACCTGTTCCAAATTGGGAACCTGTATCTTTTCCTAATCCTTCAATCTCAGGTGTAATTTCTTCTACTGTTTTAATGAGTGTAGCTTCTTTATTAACTTTTGGATTATCTGTATAGAGTCCATCAATATCTGTTAATAAAATAAGCAGATCAGCATCCACGAGTTGAGCAACCATGGCAGAAAGTGTATCATTATCTCCAAAACGGTATCCTTCTATCTGCGCTGTAGAAATGCAGTCATTTTCATTAATGATTGGAATAACACCTAGCTTTAATAAAGCAAAAAGTGTATTTTTAGCATTTTGATTTTTAATTGGATCTTCTATAACATCTTTAGTTAAAAGAACTTGTGCAATAACTTGATTATATTCTGCAAAAAATTTTTCATAAATTTGCATTAAAATAGCTTGTCCAATAGCAGCTGTTGCTTGTTTCATTTCAAGTTCTTGCGGTCTTTCAGTTAAACCAATACGTCTTGAACCTGTACCAATTGCACCAGATGATACAAGTATTATTTCCTTCCCTTGATGATTTAAATCTGTTAAAACCCTTGCTAGTTTTTCCATCTTGTCTAAATTTGTATTGCCATTGTCATGGGTTAAAGAAGACGTACCGATTTTTACAACAATACGCTTACTGTTTAATAATTGTCCCCTCATGGTTCCCTCCATTAATTGTTAATCTTAGTCTCTTGTTGTCCCTATATTTTTTACATTTGCCGGTAATGCTTTAGTGGCAAGTTTTTCTATTTTTTCATCTATTTCCATAATTAGCTTAATATGAGCCATAGTATGTTTCTTAGTAATGTTTAACACCTGTATACCTGGTGTATCACGCTTTGCTTTTTCTTCAATCAGTTCTGTTGGGATAATAGCCCACTTTTCATCTGTCCTAATACATTCAATATAACCTTCTTCATAAATGACACAGATACCTACACAACTACTTTTACCATAATAAGCTTTAACCAGTTTCTTTCTATTTGTCTTTGTCTCATATACATTAAGCGGCACACGTGCGACTTTTCCCGATTCGAATCCAAATAAGATAGAGCCTGTGTAATCCATTGTTGGATACATATAAATAATTGTCTCATCAGCCTCTAAGTCTAAAATATTAGGTAAGTATACCCCATATTGACTTGCTTTACAGTCTTCTATTTCATAAGCTTTTACTTTATAGACATTACACTTATTCGTAAAGAAGAGTACATCGCTTTTATTAGTGGTTTCAACTTCTTGAATAATTTGGTCATTATCTTTCAGCTTCTGCTCCCCGCTACTTCTAAGAGAAGCTAGTGAAATCTTTTTAAGATACTGATGCTCTGTAAAGAAGAATCTAAGATTATAGTCTTCTATTAAAGCGTCACTCGGTAAAGCAACTACTTTATGTGGCTCAATTAAAGTTGTACGCCTTGGCATAGCATATTTCTTCTTAGTTTGCTTTAACTCATCACTAATAACTTTTTTAAGTTTTGTATCGCTATTAATAATTTCTGTGTACTTAGCAATTTCCTTTTCAAGCTTATCTACATCTTGAAGAGTATTTAAAATATACTGTTTGTTAAGGTGACGTAATTTAATCTCTGCTACAAACTCAGCTTGCATTTGAGTAAGTTCAAAGGCACGCATAAGGTTTGGTACAACTTGATTTTCTTTTTCAGTATTTCTGATAATATCGATAGCCTTATCAATATCAAATAAGATTTGTTTAAGCCCAAGTAAAAGATGATGTCTTTTCTGCATTTTATCAATATTGAAAGTAAACTTTCTAACAAGACAATCTTTTCTAAATCTTACCCACTCCTCAATGATGGATTTGACGCCTAATACTTTGGGCATTCCATCAATAAGTACATTAAAATTACAGCTGAAAGTATCTTCAAGTGTTGTAAGTTTAAAGAGCTTTTCAATAACAATATTAGGATCAGCTGAACGTTTTAAATCAATAGTAAGTTTTAAACCTGAAAGGTCTGTTTCATCACGTACGTCTGAAATCTCTTTAATCTTACCTTGTTTAACAGCATCTTCAATTTTATCAATAATAGCTTCTATTGTTGTTGTATAAGGGATTTCTGTGATTTCAATACAGTTTTCCTTTTTAACATACTCGTATTTCCCTCTCATTTTAAAGGAACCACGCCCACTATTTAAAATACTTTTCATTTCTTCTTTATTATAAATAAGCTCTCCACCTGTAGAAAAGTCAGGTGCAAGAATATAATCTGTTACATCTTCCTTATCTGACTTTAGGTATGCAATAGTGGCATCACATACTTCGCCTAAATTAAAACTACATATATTACTAGCCATTCCTACAGCAATCCCTTGATTAGGGTTAACTAAAATATTAGGAAATGTAACAGGAAGTAAAGTAGGTTCTTTCATCTTACCATCATAGTTATCTACAAACGGTACTGAATCTTCTTCTATATCACCAAAAAGTTCTTCACAAATATCACTGAGCTTTGCTTCTGTATATCTTGATGCTGCATAAGCCATATCTCTTGAATAAACTTTACCAAAGTTTCCTTTAGAATCTATAAAAGGTGTATTAAGTGCTGCATAGCCCTTTGTAAGACGCACCATAGTCTCATAAATAGCACTATCTCCGTGAGGATTAAGCTTCATAGTTTGTCCGACAATATTCGCTGACTTTGTACGGCCAGATTTTAAAAGTGACATTTTATACATTGTATAAAGTAATTTACGATGGGATGGTTTAAACCCATCAATTTCAGGTAGTGCACGAGAGACAATTACACTCATAGCATATGGCATGTAATTGGATTCTAATGTCTCGGATATATTCTGTCTAATAATCTTCTCGTCCATTTCTTCTTCCCCCTTCTTAACTCATATCCAATAAGTCTAAATACTCATGACCTACTTCTGCAATAAATGCTTTTCTTGCTGCTAAATTATCTCCAAGAAGCCTCTCAAATACTTCTTTTGTAATCTCAGCATCTTCTGGCATCACTTGAATCAATCTTCTTGTCTCTGGATTCATAGTTGTTTCCCACATCATCTCTGGATCATTTTCACCAAGCCCTTTTGAACGTTGGATGGTATATTTGCATTTGAGAGACTCTAAGATTTTTGTTTTCTCATAATCTGAATAAGCAAAGTAAGTATGATCTTTTGTATTGATTTCATAAAGTGGTGTTTCCGCAATGAAAACTTTACCTTCTCTAATAAGTGTTGGTACTAAAGCATACAGCATAGTTAATACAAGTGTACGAATCTGATAACCATCTACATCGGCATCTGTACAGATAATAACTTTATGCCATCTTAAATTTTCAAGTTCGAAAGTATGCAACTCTTTGTTGTGTTTACTTGTAATTTCTACCCCACAACCTAATACCTTAAGCAAATCTACAATAATATCACTTTTAAAGATTTTATCATAATCTGATTTAAGACAGTTTAAGATCTTCCCTCGAATAGCCATGATACCTTGGAATTCTGCATTACGCCCTAATTTACATGAACCAAGCGCAGAATCTCCTTCTACAATATAAAGCTCACGTTTATTTAGGTCTTTTGATCTACAATCTACGAATTTCTTAATGCGGTTCGTAATATCAATTGTACCACCTAACTGTTTACGTACATTGATACGTGTACGTTCTGCTTTCTCACGGCTTCGTTTATTAATAAGGATTTGTTTTGCAATACGTGTTGCTTCATCTTTATTTTCAATAAAGTAAATAGATAAATAGTCTTTTAAGTAGTCCTGTATAGCTTCTTGAATAAATTTATTGGTAATTGCCTTTTTAGTCTGATTCTCATAACTTGTTACTGTTGAAAAAGAGTTGACAATTAAAATGAGACTATCCTGTATATCTACAAATGTAATTTTCTTCTCATCTTTATTATAAAGGTTCTCATTCTTAATATACTGATCTATACAGTAGACAAAAGCATTCTTGACTGCTTTATCTGGTGCTCCACCATACTCAAGATAACTTGAGTTATGGTAGTACTCTAACAAATTGGCTTCATTACAAAACGTGCAAGCAATTTCAAACTTAAGTTTATATTCCGGTCTCTCTGGGCTATCTTGCCCTCTTGTCTCATGTTGCATGAAAATGAGTTCACTAAACTGTTTTTCAGCTGCTACTTCTTTGGCATAGCCTACTATCCCTTCTGGATAAAGGTAAACATGTTTTTCTTCTAGAATTTCATCTTTAAAGTTAAATTTAATGCCTTTATTAACAATAGCCTGTCTCTTAAGCACATTGTGGAAGTAGCTACTACTTACTCTAATATCTGTAAAAACTTCTGAATCTGGCTTCCAATGAATCCACGTCCCTGTAGACTTATAAGTTGCCTTATTTTTTCTCAGGCCTCCAATATTTTTCACCTCTTTCAAAGTGAAGTTCATATTCATAGTCATTTCTATAAACTCTAACATCCATAAAGGCTGAACTATATTGGGTTGCACAAGCACCTAGACCATTAAGTCCTAAGCTAAATTCATAGTTTTCCCCACTGTTATTGTTATATTTCCCCCCAGCATAAAGCTCACAAAAAATAAGATCCCAGTTATAACGACCTTCCTTTTCATTATAATCTAGAGGCATCCCTCTTCCGTAATCTTGTATGATAATGGAATGATCTTTGCAAAGTGTTACATCAATCACACTTCCATAACCTTCTTTAGCCTCGTCAATTGCATTTGATAAAATTTCAAATACCGAATGTTGACATCCCTCAATCCCATCGGAGCCAAAAATAACTGCTGGACGTAATCTTACCCTGTCAGCACCTTTTAACGAGGAAATACTTTGATTTCCATAATTATCTTTTTTCATTTTTTATCACCTGCAAATTTATTCTCATTTTAATACTGTAAAATATGCTTCAACACTTGTCAAGTTTTGAAGCAGACAAAAAAAGAGGCTAAGAGGCCTCTTTTTCATCTAAATCTAATCCAACATAAACAGTAAAACTTACTGCTAATAATAATAAACCATTTATAATTTCATACATCACCAAAAGCTTACTAATAGGATGTATAGGATAATAGTCGCCATATCCAATAGATACGATTGTAATTAAACTAAAATAAAGTGCTGTAAGCGGGTCACGTAGTGGTTGATTAAAGAGGCTGTTCCAAAGACCATATCTTACAAAACATGTGTCTAATAAATAGTAAAGCATGGCATAATGAAGAATAAGCTCTATAAAGCTTCTTAGAGCTAATGCAATGCGTTCATAGTACTGCAAGCCATTTTTCTTACGTTTTCTAGGGTTAAGCTTATCAAAAACATCTTTAATAAAAGCCATAAAGATTTCATTGACACGGGATAAACTCCACAATATATAAAATCCAATTAAAAAGGTGTTTATATGAGTTATAGTATGTGTCATATATAAAATCATAATACCTATAAACAAAATACATGTTACAGTAAAATAAGTAATATTCAGTCTCCTGACACGTTTACCACGGTCTCTTGGTGTTGAAGCTCTCTTTTTATAGGAATAACTTACAAATAAAGTAGGTGAAATACACCACTTAATCAAGTATTCATAATGATGCTTAATCATCTTGAGCTAAAACTTCCTGCACACTGAGTACACTAGGCATCTCATAGACCGCTTCATAATTTTCTACTTTAATAGTATCTATCTGAATAGGTTTGACAGGTGTATAATCCACATTGACTCCTGCCTCTCCTAATGCTACTACATGTTCCATACCCTCTATAATACGTCCAAAGGCTGCATACTTTCCATCTAACTGCCAGTCATCTTGAAGCAGAATAAAAAACTGGCTGCCTTCTGTATTAAAGGTTTCACTACGTGCCATAGAAAGTGTACCTTTTTTATGTTTCAAATGGTTGTTTACACCATTGTAGCGACACTCACTTTTAATATAATAACCTGGAAAGCCCTTTTTATTACCAATAGGGTCCCCTGCTTGAATTAAGTAGTTTGGCAATATACGATTAATCTTCGTACCATCATAATAATGAGACTGTGCCAAATAAATAAAATTATTCACTGTATTAGGGGCTTCTTCAGGATATAGCTCTACCTTAAAACTTGTATCATTGCTCAAATATACTGTTGCAATAGGATGGTTGTATGCGTCCCAATTGCCGATTTCAATAGACTGATTCATAATAAATATAAACAGTAAAACACTTACTATACTTAAACAAAACACTACTTTTTTCACGGAAATCCTCTTTCATTTGTATTTTGTTATAGTATAGGGAAATGTTTCAAATTTTATACTTTAAAAACTTTCATTTTTTTCTTTCTAAAGCTATAGATGATTTTTATAGTATCAATATCCTCTTTATCTACCTCTAGAGCTACTTTATGTTTCAATCGTCCTATCCTACGCAGCCTCTTTAGAATTTCTTTTTCTTCAGTACCTATGCCTTTTAGAGTAGCTACGACCTGACCGCCTTTAATAAGATAGTATTTATAATAAAAAGTTTCTGGAATAGGTAGTTTACCTATATAAGTTTCTTCTTGTATAACTGTAATCATCTCATAAAGCTTACTCATATATTTCAGCCCTTTTAACTGCTCATACACTTCTTTTGCCTTTTCAAATTCCCAGTTATCTGATAGTCTTTCCATTTGTTTTGTCAGCTGCTCTTCTATGATTTCTATATTTTTTAGTTCGTCTATCACTTGAGCTATTAAGGGTGGGTAATGATCATCTGCACAATACCCCTTACACCTACCCGTTACATAATCCATACAGCTTCCTATTTTTCTAGAACAAACTGCATAAGGGTAACGTTTTTTAAAATAAGCATAAGCACCTCTTGCAAGGCTTCTATGTGTCATAGGACCTAGAATAAATGCTTCTTCCATAGGTTTGTTTTTCACCCATTCTAAAATACAGCCTTGATCTGTAGCAGCAAAATAACTATATTTTTCTGGATGCATTAAAGCCGTATTATAAGGCGGTTTATATTGTCTAATCCACCTGCATTCTAAGAGAAGTGCATCAAGTTCTGTGTCTGTATAATAGACCTCTATATCCTTTATACGTTTAACCATTTGTTTAACTTTATCATTGCGATTCAGCTCTTTAGCAAAGTAAGAGTGAATACGTTTTTTTAAGGCAATAGATTTTCCAATATACAAGATATTACCTTTTTCGTCAAGCATTTTATAAACACCTGAACAATTTAATGTATTTTCTAGTTTCTTTTTAAGTATAGTATCCTTTTCCATAATCCTTATTATAGGTTAAAGTCCTTTAATCGTAAACATAAAAAAACAGGATACTTAAGTATCCTGTTTTAAATTATTCTTCTGTTTCTGGAGCTTCTTCTAACTCACCAAAGAATAAATCATCGAATTCAGCAGCTACTTTTTCGTATTCTTCATCAGAGTTGATTTCATCTAATTGAATATCTTCTCCGTTTTCTGAATAACGATAGATAAGTACTTCTTCTTCATCTTGTGGTGCTAAAGCAATATATTCTTGATCTTCAACTTCAAAGATTCCTAATACATCGCAAGCTACTTCTTTGTCTTCATCTTCGAATGTTACGTAGATTACTGGTTCATCATGTCCACCTGAACATCCACATCCTTCATGATCATGAGAAGCGCCACCGCAGCAACCTTCATCGTGTGAACATCCACATGTTTTATTTTCTTCCATTGTAATTCTCCCTTCTTAATTAAAAGAACTATATTCCCATTATAGCATTAGTGGACATTTTTTCCAAGAAAAAGCTCACAAATTTTCTCGGATAATGCGTTCCGCATTACTATAACAGATTTTTTCTATGATACGCATTGGAAAAATACGTGTCATGCTACCCATAAGTTTATCCATTTCTCCGCAATTACATACTTCTAAATTACAACTCATTCCATCAAAATCTGATCCAATTGCTAAAGCTTCTTCTCCTACCTGATTATAAACATATTGCATATTTCTAAGTAGATCTTCTATAGAAGTATGGTTTGAATTATTAAGGAAATAACTATAGAAGTTAGTTCCTATAATGCCGCCACTTTCTGCAATAACCTTCATAGCTTCATCTGATAGATTTCTTGTGTGGTCATAATAGTTTCTTGCATTGCAATGTGAAGCAATAATAGGCTTTTTATAAAGTCTTGTAATATCTTTAAAGGCACTTTCTGATAAGTGGGAGACATCTAACAGGATAGGTGTATGATTAAGCCCTTCTAAAAGCTCGCAGCCTTTGGGAGTAAGCCCTTTTAGGATGGAATGGGGGTATCCCCATGTATTCATATGATTCCACGTAAGTGTCATCATAGTGATACCAAGCTCCATAAGCTTTTCTAAAGGATCATCCAAACCTGCTATAGCTTCTCCTTCTTCTAAAGAGAGAAAAGCTGCAATTTTATTTTCTGCTTTGCATTTTAAGTAATCCTTATAAGTAGAGACAATACATATTGTATCCGAATTGGCTTCTACTTCTGCTTTAAAGTATGCATACATTTCCTTTAAATAGGTAAAAGGATCTGTATTTTTTAGCCCTTTTATGTCAATAAAGAAAGCAAACCACTGTGCAAGATAGTGGGATGCTTTCATTTTTTCTATGTCTACATGATAGTCATTGCGATTAAGGTGGGCCTTGTTCTCAAATATAAGACTGGCTGTATCACAGTGCAAATCAATAAAAGACATTTATTCACCTACTTTTTGACTGGTTCGTCGTATTCTTTACCTTTTGTATCTACTGTCATAGATTTAATCACAACTGGTGTAAGTGGTTTATCCATAGGATTTGTGCGTACTGTAGCAATATAATCTACTGCATCTATACCTTCTACAACTTTACCAAATGCTGCGTATTGACCATCAAGATGTGGAGAATCTTCATGCATAATGAAGAACTGTGAACCTGCTGAGTTAGGATCCATAGCACGTGCCATAGAGATAACTCCTTTAGTATGTTTTAAGTTGTTTTGTACACCATTTCCGCTGAATTCACCTTTAATATGGTAACCTGGGCCACCTGTACCTGTACCTTGTGGACATCCACCTTGAATCATAAAGCCACGGATTACACGGTGGAAAGTAAGTCCATCATAAAATCCTTTTTTGACAAGACTGATGAAGTTTGCTACTGTATTTGGTGCGATTTCTGGATAAAGTTCTACTTTGATAATGCTCCCATCTTCCATTGTGATGGTTACAATTGGATTTAAGTTTTCCATTTTTAAACTTCCTTTCTTATTTTTCTAGTTTAATATTATGCATTTTTTAAGAAAGCAATATACGCTTTACGCATTTCGTAAAGATCTACTTTACTTGTAATTTCCCATGGTGCATGCATGCTATGAACTGGTACCCCACAGTCGATTACGTCCATACCATAGTTTGCTAAGATGTAAGCGATTGTACCGCCACCACCTAAATCAATACGTCCAAGTTCTGCTGTTTGCCAGATAACATTATTTTCTTCCATAATTCTACGTAAGTAAGCTACGTATTCTGCATTCGCTTCATTTGAACCTGATTTACCACGTGAACCTGTATATTTGCTAAATACAACACCTTTACCAAAGTATGCTGCGTTATTTTTTTCTAAAACAGATGGATAATTAGGATCATGTCCTGCTGTTACATCAGAGGATAACATTTTTGAGCGACTTAAAGTTCTTCTTAAAGTAAGGTCAGAGTACTCACCTGTAAGACCAATGAGCTCTGCAACCATATTTTCAAAGAATTTAGATTGCATACCAGAAGCCCCTACACTACCGATTTCTTCTTTGTCAACAAGAATTATACCTGTTGTACGTGCTGGATTTTCTACTTCAAGTTGTGCTTCAAAAGATGCATAGCCACATACTCTATCGTCTTGACCGTATCCCATAACCATACTTCTATCTAAACCGTAGTCACGTGCAGCACCTGCTGGAACGATTTGAATTTCAGCTGATACAAAGTCTTCTTCTATAATGCCGTATTTGTCATTAAGAAGCTTTAAAATGTTTCCTTTTACTTTATCTTTTTCTTCACCATCTAATGGAAGTGTACCTAAACAAATGTTAAGATCTTCACCTGCAATAGCCTCTCCTAATTTCTTTTGCATTTGTTCACCTGAAAGGTGGATAAGTAAATCAGAAATACCTACTACTGGATCTGTTTCATCTTCACCAATAACAACATCTACAACTGTACCGTCTTTTTTAGCAACAACGCCATGGATAGATAATGGCATAGCTACCCATTGATACTTTTTAACGCCACCATAGTAATGTGTTTTGAACATTGCAAAGTTTGTATCTTCATAAAGTGGATTTGGTTTAAGGTCAAGTCTTGGTGAATCAAGATGTGCTCCTAAAAGATTAAGTCCATTTGCAATAGGTTCCTGACCAATGCAGAACATGAGTAAAGTTTTATCATTGTAATTTGCATAAACTTTATCTCCAGCTTGAAGCTTTTCACCTTTTGCAATACAGTCTTCAATGTTTCTGTATCCAGCTTCTTCAGCTGTTTTAATCATACTTTTTACACATTCACGTTCTGTTTTATTATCAGAAATGAATTTTCTATAGCGTTCACCATAAGCAAATAAAGCTTTTTTGTCTTCTTCTGTGTATGTTTCCCATGCACTTTTGTACTCTTTGTTTAAGCTGTCTCTTATACACATC
>JAHLFD010000092.1:0-7743 GCA_018883975.1 Candidatus Niameybacter stercoravium | reverse complement strand
CTCTCACTCCTTTAACTTCATTTATATACTTATTTTAGGATACCTCATTCTCTTAAAAAAAATCATTTATTCCTTCCTCTTTTATAAAAGCCTAATACAAAATTAGGTATATGTCGCCTTACTTTAAGCTAACATATACCCTATACACTTATTTATTGTCCAAATACCTCTACACGTTTTCTCTTGCCTAAGTAATTAATAGCGCGCATTTGACATCTACCTAATTCATTATGATTACAAAAATTGATTAAGTCCATTAATAGAAATAGCGTATCTGTTATTAAATACTTAAGGTCTTTCAAGTCCCCTTCATGCGGTTCATCTACTGTAAGTTCACTTGCACTATTAAGCAGATGCTCTATACCACCTTGTACATCTTCCAAGGTCGGTTTAATTTGGTCACAGGTCACCTCTTCTGTTGCAATAAACTTCTCTAAATACGTCTGTAACTGATTATTTAAACTTCTATATTGTTCATATACTTTGGCTAATTCCATTCTTTGTCCTCTTTCTTTCTAAGTGACTTCCTCTATATAAAAAGACTCATCATAACTTGTATATTTTAGAAATACCAAAGATATGATGAGTACTATTTTATTTATTATAACATGTTATCCATTCTTTTTTCTAGTAATTTTACAAAACGTTCCTTTAGTACACTGCTATAAGTTTTTGCTTTACCTTCTGTCATGGCCATCTCCTCTTCCAAAATATTTGGTATTAGTATGACCTAGTTTTAGAAAGTCTATTAAAGTTTCATTAAATACTGTCCGATTTCAAAACTTAAGCGAAGTGCAGTCTCTATAAGTTCATCTGGTAGTCTATTAGCATAGTTATGGGCTTCAAAACAGAAATCACCTTTGTAGTCAATTTGTTTTAAAGTACTTACAACTGCTTTCCAATCTATCTTACCAAATAGAGGCATGACATGCATTAAATCATGATCTGTTGCACTATGTGTATCCGATACATGCGTTGCTTTAAGATATGGTGCAATATGAAGTAAAGATTTAACTTGATCTTGCTGCATAATATCTGCATGTTCAAAGTCCCAGCAAATGCCCATACGGCTATCATTAAAGGCCTCTACAAAGTCTACTAGCTCTTCTGTTGTGACACCAAATTTTCTATGTGGTTTAATACCAAAGTCTACCATATTCTCTACAGCTAATTCCATATCATATTTTGAACTGATTTCTAAAAGGTTTTTAAAATACTCTATGTTTTTTTCTCTTGAAGATTTTACAAGTGTTAAACTTGTAAAATCTGTATCAGGATGAGTTACACAAAGTTTTGAACCTAGTATATGACAACAGTAAAGAGATCTTTCTACAAGCTCTTGATGATATTTATAAGCCTCTTCTGAAAGCTTATGATCAAGGAAATTAAAAGTATATGCATGGCATTGCCCAAATTGTACACCTAGTCTTGCAGCCTCATTAGCTACTGAATGAATCCAGGCTTCCCACTTATCTGTTATAAATGGTGAATGTGGTAATGACCAGTCATAAAAACTAATATCAAAACGATCAAAGCCAGCTTTACTTGCTAATTGTAACGTCTTCTCTAGTGTAAATACTTCACCATTTGGACGCTCACATACAATATTTGATGATGTTGCTAGTCTCATGCAAAAAACACCCTCTCTCTTAGTAACTGGATATATTTCTTAAAATTAAATGATTTAGCGATTTGTAAGTTGGCGTGGTCTGGATGTAATTCAAATGTAATCGTGTCCTCACCAAGTGGGCTCTCACAGTCAATTTCAATACGCCCACTTTCAAATTCAGCTATGGTCTCATCAATCATATAGGCCATTGGCATAGCATCTACTAAAAGGCTGTATGGCTTTAACCCTTTTCTAAGATTAAAGTCTACAGCATCTTTTAAGAACTGAAGTCTTGGACTATAAGATACTTCTTTTAATATTTCGTCTACCATTTTATTTTGCAACTGAGCTGTTACATCTAAACCTAGTGCTTTAAACTGCATGCCTGACTGGATAACAATTTCGAATGCTTCAGGGTCTACAAGCACATTCCACTCGCAACGTGGACGTCCTACAAACTTATCACCTAAAATTTTATAATAGCCCGCCATTGTTACTATGCTTACCTTACTCCAATCCACATGTGGTGCTTTTTGAATAGCCTGTGCAAGGTTTGTCATTGGTGCAATAGAAACAATCTGTAAATTTTTATATTTGCTCACTGCCTCTATAATAAAGTCAATAGCATTTTGATCTTGTACTTTAGTTGTTGGTTTTGGTAACCTACTTTCACCAAGGCCATCTACTCCGCAATACGTATCTGAAAAATTAAGGGTACGTTTAAGTGGTGTGTGTGCCCCTTCATAGACAGGAATATGTGTTTTATGGCATAGTTCCAAAATCCTTAATGCATTTTGTGCACATACCGTATGCCTTGCATTCCCCGCTACAGTTGTAATACCTACAACCTCTATTTCCTCCGAGTAAGCTGCTAGCATAATAGCTAACGCATCATCTGTTCCCGGATCACAATCAATTAGTATTTTTTTCATAATTTTCCCTTAAACTAATAGATACAAGTGCATAAGCACTTGTATCTAGAATTTTTTATTCATTAATTGGATTTGCACGATAGTAATCATTCATAGCTTGTGTGATACCATCTACAATCGCTGTATAAGTTTGATCTTTATTTGCTGCACCTGTACCAAATGCCATCATAGCATCTTTGATAACTGAACCTACTGTACTTGAGTTTGGCCAGAAGGCTGGCACAACTGTTGCTGGTGTATTTTGTAATGTTTCAAGTGGTGCGTTAAGACGTGGCTCTTTTTCAATAGCTGCTTTATAAGCATCAAGTTCTACTGTTTTTGTATTAACTGGTACATAACCTGTTCCATCTAACCACATTACTTGTGCTTCTGGTGAAATCATAAACTGTACGAATTCCCATGCAGCAGCTTTTTTAGCTTCATCATTTCTATCTAACATATAAAGACCTGAACCACTTGGATAAGCTCCACCTACATCTTCGCCGCTTACTGTTGGGATTGGTGCAACGCCCCATTCAAATTTATCGCCTACTAAATCAGCAATTGTTTGAATACGTGAGCTTGTCATAATAACCATTGCATGCATACCTGCTGCGAATTCTTCATTAATACTATCACGAGTTGCTTTATAAGCACCTGAACCTACTACTTTTTCCCATTCTGTTAAGAAGTTCATAAGTGTACCATTTTTATCTGCTTCAAGTTCTGTCATATGTCCATTATGACCACTTTCATTGTTACCAAAGTAGCTACCATCTGTACCTTGTGTAGCAATCCAGTTTTCAAGTTCAAATTGGTCAACTCTTACGTTAAGACCATACTCAGCATCTGTTTTCTCAACAAGTGTTGGCATAATTTCAGCCATCTGTGCAATCGTTGTTGGTACATCAGTAATACCAGCTTGGTCAAAATATGTTTTGTTATAGTACATCATTAATGCTGATGCAGTATAAGGTACGCCAATCATTTTACCTTCGATAGAATGTGAAGAAATAGTATTAGGAATTAAATCTTCTTTTTTCACTTTAGAATCAGCTGATGTGATGTAATCTTCAGCCCATACTGTACGTTTATAGTCACGGATTAAGCTTACACTTTCACCATAAAGCTGAATAACATCTGGCATGTTTTTCACATCATCTGTTGACATAGCAGCTGTTAATGCTTCTGTTCCTGGCCAGTTTTGGAATACTGGTGTAACCACGATATTTTTTTCTTGGCCGATTGTACTATTGAAAGCTTCTACTTGTTTATTAACAATCTCTCCAAATACACCATCCATTGAGTGCCAGTAAGTAATTTGTGTTGCTCCGTTTGGCGCAGCATCTGGTGTAGGCGCTTCATTTGCCTCACCATTTGCGCAAGCTGTTGTTGCAAGTAGCATAGTTGTTGCAAGTCCCATAGCAATTAATTTCTTTAGTTTCATTTTGACTTACCCTTTCTTTTTATATTCTATTCTTTAACAGCACCTGACATCATACCTGATACAATCTTTCTTTGGAAAAGAACAAATACAAGTACTGTTGGAATTAAGGTAATAACTACACCTGCCATAACAGGTCCAAAGATTGCTGATTCTCTATCTTTAAGCATTGTAATACCAACCTGAATGGTTCTCATTTCATTTTGGTTTGTTACAAGCATTGGCCATACATATTGGTTCCATACATTGACAAATGATGAAATAAAGACTGTTACTAAAATTGGTTTGGATACTGGAAGGAGTACTGTAAAGAAGAATCTTACGTTACCACACCCATCCATATGTGCTGCTTCTTTTAAGGACTTAGAGAAAGTTAAGAAACTTTGTCTCATAAGGAAAATATTTGCTGCAGATACAAGGAAGATTGAGCACATCCCTACATATGTGTTAATAAGTCCTAACTTAGAAATAGTTGAGAAGTTAGAAACGATTAATACATCTGGCGGGATCATAATCGTAGCCATTGTAAGTGCAAAAAGTACTTTTTTACCT
The DNA here is from genome assembly GCA_018883975.1 of Candidatus Niameybacter stercoravium. Classification (GTDB taxonomy): domain Bacteria; phylum Bacillota; class Clostridia; order Lachnospirales; family Cellulosilyticaceae; genus Zhenhengia; species Zhenhengia stercoravium. Next base: position 3,227 of record JAHLFD010000092.1, on the reverse strand, counting down.
TTAAATTCGAAGAAGGCAAAACTAAATCCTGCCATTGTTGCAAGAATTACTCTTGAAATACTTGCTACTGTAGCAATGACAAAGGAGTTAAACATGTAACGCATTAAACTTGTTCTTGTAAATGCTGTTACGTAGTTTTCAAAAGTTATCGTTGGTGGTAGCAAGTTAGGTGGATTTGATAATACATCCTTTTGCTCCATCAAAGATACTGAAAAAGCATAAAAGATTGGAAACAGAATAAGTAATGCTAAAAAGATACAAAGGAGCTGAATTAAAATGTCGCTAATTTTCTTAGTTCTCACTGATAATGTACCCCTTTCTTCTCCCAAGCAAAACCTAACATCGTTACAATAAATGTCATAACGAAGGCAATAATAGCTGCTGGGTTAGCATTGGTATAGTTTCCTGTTGCAGAAAGTTGTTTGTAAACATACTGCATAATCGTTTGTGTTGCACCAAATGGACCACCGTCTGTAAGAATATTAACTAAGCCCATCATCATCATACTGTAAGCTAAATCTGTTATGATTAGATAAAACATTGTAGGGGATGTAATCGGTAAATAAATACTGATTAACTTTCTAAAAGGTGTTGCCCCCTCAAGGTCAGCACTTTCAATTAAATCATCTGGTACACTTCTTACCGCTGATAACATAAAGATGAAAGCATAACCTGTTGATAACCAGATTTGTATAATAGCAATAGCTATAAGTGCTACTTTAGGATCTGTTAACCACTGTACATCTATTCCAAAAAATCCATTGATAAATCCTAATGAAGGTACATAGAGTAATTGGAAAATCATAGCTGTAACAGATGATGCCATAGCCATTGGTATAGCAAAACTTGTTTCATAAAATATAGAAGTTTTACGCTTTTTATTTGCAAGAAGTGCAAGTAAAAAACCTAACACTTTTGATATTGGTACAGTTAAGAGTACAAACCAAACTGTATTAAATATAGCTTGTACAAATTTCTCATCTGAAAGAATGTACATATAGTTCTCAAGTCCTACAAATCGGTTAACATTTCCAAATGAATCCACGATGAAAAAGCTCTTAAAAATCGTTTCAATAAATGGATAAAACGTAAAAACACCAAACAAAATAAATGCTGGTAACAACCATAGATAGGGTTCCATTGTTTTCAGGAACTTCTTATCTTTCTTTTTCTTTAACATTCTAGACTCTCCTTAAATCGCTGTCTCATAAAATTTATTCACGGCTTCTAAAACACCCGCAGCATTTTTATTCTCACAAACATAATCTGCATGTTGCTTAAGTTCCTCTTTGGCATTTGCAACAGCTATACCTTGTCCAACCTGCTTAATCATTTCAATATCATTTTGAGCATCCCCAACAGCCATTACATTTGCGAGCTCTATTTGAAGTGCTTTGGCTACATTAATAATACCCATAGCCTTATTAGAATCTTTTGCCATAATATCTGCTGACCTTGCATCATATTGTACGATATTTAAATGATCTTTATACGGTTCTAAGTGTTTTAATACCTCATTAATTCGACCTGGTTTCTCGGGGTCAATTAATAATAATTTTTGTATTTTTAAATCTTTCCATTCATGCTCTAATGGAATATGAAAACGATTGTATCTCCCAAACTTTTCAATTTGTCTCTGTATGTAGGCATTATGTCTATAAGCTGTATCTGTAAGTCCATCACTTGTTACGACTACCATATCCATACGATCTGCACATAACATAGCTTCTTTTACCATAAATGGATCCACTAAGTTACTCCAAATTAATTTGCCATTTTGAACGCCTCCAGCACCGTTATTAACAACAACTGGCAACTGAATATTAAAATGTTCTATAAAAGCTTTTAACTCGCTATAGCATCTTCCTGATGCAATTGTAAAAGGAATCTTTTCAGTCTTCACTTTTTCACTAAGCTCATTAAATGCCTGAGATATTTCTTCTGTCTGATCAATTAATGTCCCATCTACATCACTAATGATTAACTGAGTATCCATTGTCCTCTCCTCTATGCATGCTGTCTACGCAAATGTCCTAATCTTTAATCCTTTAATGTCTGAGCACTCATAGTCCTCACAATATTCCATTACTCTGCCTTGTTGGCTATAGGTTGTTCGTCTGATAAATAGTACAGGTTCATCACTGCAGATGCCAAGTTCTGGTGCTATATCTTCTGGACAAATGACTGCACGCACTTCTTCATCAGAGTATTGCGGTACTAAGCCAGCTTTTTCTTTTAGTAATTTAAATAAGAATGATGAACTCATATCCTCTTTACTAAAATCAATATCTTGAATTAGCTCTTTATTGAGGTAACTAATCTGATAGTTCTCCGCAATACCGTTGACCATACGAACCCTTTTAAGGCATACTACTGTTGCATCTAGCTCTATACCTAACTGCCTTGCAATACGCTTACTGGCCTTACACTCAAAAAGTGCAATAATTTTTGAACTTAGCTTTTGTGTTTTAACACGTTCTGATTCACTAAATGAAAGCTTTCTTCCACTTCTTGTCTTACTTGTAGTTTGTTCACTTACAAATGTACCTTTGCCTTTTACAGTAAAAAGTACTTTTTTCTCCACTAACTCATCAATAGCTTTACGCACTGTTGCACGGCTTACATTAAATTTCTTAGCATAGATTTCTTGCCCTTTAATCATTTCTCCAGGTTCGTATATGCCCGTTAAGATATCCTCAACAATATCCTCACGTATTAATTTATATACTGCCATGTGATCCCCCTTCCTTATCAAATTCTCTACATGGCGTGCCATGTTGTCCTAAAATATATAGAGCTATCTTATATAAAGCTCTACAATACTCTAACCTGGCATGCCATATACTTCAAAAAAATTTTTTGAAGTATTGATTATACTTTTTCTCCTCGAGTATATCATTAGTAAATTTGAGTGTCAAGTTGACACTTCTACGAATATCTGCTTCAATTTGATAAGCTATCCTAATAATCTTTTCTAACCATTCTTGACAATTAGGCATAGTGTTATTATGATGTAAATCTTAAAAACTAAAAATTTAGTTTGTTGATTCATAGTATGCTCTCAATATTTATTTTTTGTTTATCAAAACTTAACTTTTATATTATAATATTAAAATATTTTTTCAAAAATTCTTTTTTCTCTTATTTAACTCTCTCAATCTCTAGTTGTTTTCTTTACACTTATGGCGCTATTGTTATTTCACCTATTTATTTTTATACTTATATGT
>JAHLFD010000091.1:0-11426 GCA_018883975.1 Candidatus Niameybacter stercoravium | reverse complement strand
CTTTCCTTATCTAATTGCATAAGGTACTCCCTGCATGCACCGCAAGGTGAACCTACAGAGCCATCCCCCATGACACAAACTAACTTTTCAATTTGGCTTTCACCATTGGTAATCATATTAGCTATAGCATTTCTCTCAGCGCACATACCTAGTGTGCAAGATGTATCAATACATACACCTGTATAGATATTTCCGTCTTTCGTTAAAATTGCTGCAGCTACCCCTCCTGCATCAATAAAAGGTGAAATAACCCTTGGATTTAACTTACTTTTTGCTTCGTTATATAAATCTTGCCATGTTATACTCATCCTATTTTTCTCCTTTTAACTGCATGTTTAACATTCTTTCATATATGTAAAATTATTTTTGAACGCATAAATGTTTTGCCGCTGCTTCTGTTCCTGCCCCACATGCTACTTCATAATAATGAATCTTATGATTGATTTTCTCCATATGTCTATGAAGATCTTCAATCTGCCTTTCTACTTGCTCCTTTTGACTTTTAAATAGAGCTAACCTATCCTGTAAGGTAGAGTCTCCTTCTACATACCATTCAATAAATTTTCTAATATCCTTAATCTTCATGCCTGTACTTTTTAAGCAAGTAATGAGTTCAATCCACTCTATATCACTTTCTTCAAAGGTCCTTCTACCTGAATCTGTTTTATGAATAAAGGGTAAGAGACCCTCCTTATCATAGTATCTAATCGTATATGCTGTAAGTCCTGTTCTTTCAGTCACTTCCATAAGTGTATAAGCCATTCCTGCTCCTCCTATCGTCGCCCTAAAATAACCATTGACTTAGAGTTCACTCTAAGATTTATACTCTAATTATATCAGAAAATTTAATACAATAATATAGAGTATGGAGGGTACAAAATGGGTTTTGATTATTATATTCCAACTAAAATTTTATTTGGCAGAGGTAAACTAAATGAACTAGGAGATCAAAATTTGCCTGGTAAAAAAGCTTTGATTGTTACATCTAATGGAACATCTGTTAAGAAATATGGTTACTTAGATAGAGTGAAAGAACAACTTGAAAAAGCTGGTGTTACTTATCTTATCTTTGATAAGATTCTCCCTAATCCTATTAAAGACCATGTTATGAAAGGCGCTGCTTTAGCTAAAGAAAATGGCATTGACTTTATCGTAGGCCTCGGCGGTGGCAGTAGTATAGATGCTGCAAAAGCTATTGCTGTTATGGCTACCAATGAAGGTGACTACTGGGATTATATCTCAGGTGGCACAGGTAAAGGTCTTCCTGTTCCAAATGACCCACTTCCTATTGTTGCGATTACGACCACTGCAGGTACAGGTACAGAAGCTGACCCTTGGACTGTAACAACTAAATCCGAAACGAACGAAAAAATCGGCTTTGGCTATGATAAAACTTTCCCTGTCCTATCCGTTGTAGACCCAGAACTTATGCTCACTGTTCCTAAACATCTTACAGCTTATCAAGGCTTTGATGCCCTCTTCCACAGTACAGAAGGGTATCTTAATACAACAAGCTATGTGATGAGTGACCTATACGCCTTACAAGCTATCGTCCTTATAGGCAAAAGCTTAGCTACTGCTGTACAAAATGGCTCTAATCTAGATGCTAGGGAAAATGTAGCACTTGCAAATACCTTAGCAGGTATGGTTGAATCTACATCTGGCTGCACCTCTGAACATAGTATTGCTCATGCTATCAGTGCCTACCATCCAAACTTTGAACACGGCGCTGCCCTTATTAGTATCAGTATTGCATACTATACCCACTTTGCTCAAAGCGGCAAATGCGATGGCCGTATGATTCAAATGGCTAAGGCACTAGGCAAGAAAGACGCAACTTGTCCTATGGACTTTGTAGAAGCTCTTAGAGACTTACAAGTAGCTTGTGACGTAGCAGATATTAAAATGAGCGATTATGGCGTTACTAGGGAAGAACTTCCGGCTTTAGTTACTAATGCAAGAGATACCATGGGTGGTTTATTTGAAGTAGACCCTACTCCACTTAGTGACGAAGATGTATTAGCTATTTTACAAGCTTCTTATAAATAGTAAGCTTATTACTTATATAAGTTTTACTCTCACTTTAGTTGCAAAATCCTCACACTTTGATTGATAGCTTTTCTATAGGAAGTTGTTATACTACTATTAGAAGCGCTTCAATCAAAAATTTGGAGGATAAACATGATTCATTTCAGTGAGACTTTTAAAGCTCTACGTAAAGATAAAAACTTAACTCAAGAACAGCTGGCAGAGATTTTCAATGTATCACCTCAAGCCATTAGTAGATGGGAGACAGGTTCAACCTATCCTGATATTACTCTTCTCCCTATTATTGCTGACTTTTTTGGAGTATCAATAGATGATTTACTTGGCAGTAGCCAGGACAAAATCAAGGCCCACGTAGACTACTATATGTCTGAGTTTCAGCTGGCAATAAGTAAAGGGCACATTCAAGATTGTATTGAACTTATGCGCATAGCCCTTAAGGAGCTACCTAACAATTATCTTCTTCTCTCTAACCTTATGTATGCCTTATATGTAGCCTCAGAAGATGAAACCCTTTGTAAGCGTTATGATGAAGAAATCATCTCCATAGGTGAGCGTATCCTAAACTACTGCCATGAAGATAGTATCCGTATGGAAACTAAACGTCTTCTCTTTCGTCATTACTGTGATACCAATAGAAAGCCAAAAGCCCGTAGCATAGTAGACACTCTGCCTGAAGAAAATGCTTCAAAAGAAACGAATATCTATTGGTTACTAGAAGGTGATGAGCGTATGCACTACCTTAAAGAACGTATTAGTGTCTATACCAATCATCTAGCATGGGCTATCTGGGCATTAGCTATGCATAGTAATGAAACAGAAGAGAAAATAAATGCTTTGCAGTCTCTTCTGCATATCGAAAAGACTATTTATCAGAATGAGGACTATGGCTTCCAGTTCTACACCCAAGCTCGTATCCATGCCACCTTATCTGAACTTTACCTTGAGGTTAACCAGTTAGAACAAGCTACGTATCATGCAAGGCTTGCTGCCAATGCTGCTATAAGTTATGAGTCTCTTTCTAGAGTTACTATGCATACTTCACCTCTTATAAAAGGTTTAGTCTTTAACAAGGACGAAGAAGATACTTCCGATACACGTAACCTCTGCCAGGAACTCTATGAAGACTACTTTTCTAAAATCTGCTTTAACCCTATTCGTCAAATAGAACCTATAGAAAATTTAAAAGGATACTTTTAATTCTTATAAATAATAAGTTCATCGTTTTAATTTTCTAAGTAAAAAGAGAGTATCTTAATGCTTCCTTTGGCATTTTGATACTCTCTTTTATGTCCTTCTATTTAACTATCCTTCTTGTTTCAACTGCTTAATTTTCCATTGGCACTTCCATACCACACGTAAAAGCCCTAAAACGAGCATACCTATTAAGGCTGTAGCTGCCCATATTTCAAATTCCCTCAATTTAATAGCTACATTAAGCTCTTGTAAGAAGCATATCAGCTCTATTACTAACCCCGCTGTTAAGAATCCTTTTATTCTCTTATATTGCCCTATTTTAGACTCTATATCTGTATACATTTCAAAAGGCCCATTTTCTGCCCTTTTTCTAAGAAAGACCCAGCGATACCACTGCGATACCACTTCTACATCCATCTCGCTCATAAAATCAGCAAAGTTTCTTTTATCTCCATTCCAGTTATCCAATAAGTCAATTTGATAAATATATTCTCCTGCCTCACATGGTTCAAAAGTATAGACACCTAAACAGAAACTTTTTAGTGCCCATCCCTTATTAGCCATCTCTTGTATCCAAACTTGCTCTTCATCTTTATCTAAATAAAATCTTACTTTCCTCATAGCTACCTCCCCATTCTTTTACTGTTTTCTAATAACTCATTTAATCTTTTAACTTCTTGATTAAAAACCTCTATCCCTCTTTCAGTAATCAGGTACTCCTTCTTCTTTCTAGATTCTTTCTCCTCGCTATATAAGTGAATCCATCCCTTAGATAACATAGAGTTAATGGCACCATACAAAGTCCCTGGCCCAAGTACCACTCTTCCATCTGTCATCTCACTTATCTCCTGGATAATGCCATATCCATGGTTTGGATTTCTTAAAGCTAATAGTATATAAAATATGGCTTCTGTTAATGGTGTACTATTTTCCAAATCTATCATCTCCCAATATATCATCTATCGATATATTTAATATATCACCATCCGATATATTAGTCAATAAAAAAATCTGAATATTTCTATTCAGATTTTTCATCTCTAGTTTATTCTTATTTCTTTTCTCCCTCATTAACACTATTTGCTTAATCCCTCTAGAACACTTTCATAAAAATCAATACTTACATCCTCTAAACTTATCTTTTCTGGATTAAAATCAATCTCATTTAAGTATTTATAGAATGCCAAATCATATGTATAAGTACCATTTGAGGATGCATGCCCATAATACTGTTCATTCAAATAAGTAGCAAAACCTTCGACCAAGTTTTCTTCACACCACCCTATTCAGTCATAATCACTTTGAAATCTAGATTCCCATGCCTCTCTAAAAGCAGCATCTTGCTTACTCAGTTTTTCAGCGACCTTCTTAAAGGCCCTCTTATTTGTAAAGGTATCAAATAACGAATGTCTACTCTATATCTCCCCTTCATTAGATTAAATTCAATTACTCTACATCACAATTTAATATTTTAAATTTTTCAATACTTTAGCTTTCTACATACAAAAGACCTATCCTTTTTGGATAGCTCCTTACTTTCTAGTAACTTCCTCATAATGATTTCCGCTCTTACTACTCCCTACTCTTATACATTTCCATTACATAACGACTGATATCTTTATCTATTTATTGAGTTGAAAATGAGCGTCCAGGATCTCTATTTTAGAACTCTACGGAGCGTTGATTGACCATACATGCAGTTACTTTTACAATAGGCTCATAAACTAAAACATTGAGAGGATAACCCTATGAAATTTATTATATTTAATGGCAGCCCTGCGGGGGCAAACAGCAGTACCCACGTAATAGCAGAAGCATTTCTACGTGGTGCAAAGCGAGGTGGAGCAGATACTGAAAATATATTTCTTATTGATAAAAAGATTGGTCATTGCAAAGGGTGTTTTACCTGCTGGTTTAGGACACCAGGAAAATGCGTCATGCAAGATGATATGGAAGAATTACTTCAAAAATATAATGCTGCGGATGTTGTCTGCTTTGCAACACCCATTTACACTTGGAATATGACCGCTGCACTCAAAAACTTTGTAGACCGTCTTGTACCTTTGAAAAGCCCGTTAATAGTTCAAAAAGATGAGGATTTTGACCTTGCAGATACTAAAGAAAAAACACAACAATTTGTTGTTATTTCAAATTCTGGTTTCCCTGGAAATAACAATTTTGAGACAATGAAAGCTGTCTTTTCCTCCTGTAATCCTACTTTGGAAATCTACCGAAATTGTGGGAAGCTTTTAAAGAGTAATGATGCGAACGTTAAATTAGTTGTAAATGAATACTTAAAGGCTGTAGAGCAGGCAGGATTTGAGATGGCAACAAAAGGCACCGTAACTCATGAAACTAAGCTACAAATGGAGATGCCGTTAATGAGTATTAACGACTACATTAAATATCTTGGTATGTAATAAAACTCAGGGGCCATTAGTAATCAATAACTTACGAGTCTTCTCTTATTGCACCTGATAGGATTCAAACCGTAGACCTCCAGTTTAGGAAATCTACTAAACTGTCATGTAGACTTCATTTAACAAAGGCTATATCCTCTCACTTCCAATGGATATAGCCCTTCCTATCGTTAGCTCGGGATAATTTAGTTAAGACATTTTAATGTAAGCAAAACAAAAAGCGCTACCGCGCTTTTTGTAAGTTTATTTATACGTTTTATCTGCAATAAAAGCTTCTTATTCTTCTTAAATCAATTCCGAAATACACCCATCTTCTACCTGTATATCTCCAACCTGCTATTGAATTACGTCCTACAAAGACAATATATGACCAAAAACTTCTTCCATTATTGAGCCATATATAAGTGAATCGAAATCGACAAGGAAAAATCGCTCCTGCATCAATTGCAAAAGCTGATACGCCTCCTCCTGGTCCTGCACCAAATGTAGTTGCTTGTGCTTCGCTAGGTATAAAATTTGGAGGTGGCCCTGATGGCGGCGTATTACTTGATGGTGGACCTCCTGGTTGCCCTCCTTGTGGGAATCCTGGTGGCCCTCCTGCTGGACCTCCTGATGGGAATCCCGGTGGCCCTCCTGCTGGACCTCCTGGTGGGAATCCCGGTGGCCCTCCTGCTGGACCTCCTGGTGGGAACCCTGGTGGAAATCCTGGAGGGCCTTGTGGCGGCCTTTGTCTACTTTCTGGTGTTCTTTCAAATGGCATATTAAGAGTCTCCTTTTGAGTAGTCTCTCTATATTATATTCATCTTGAAAAAAAATGTTCTTTTAACCATATTATTCCAATCTTTATTATACAGTAGATATCTACATCTTTTAATATACTAAATTCCTCCTGCTATTTATTAATTTAAGCCTACAGCAATCTAAGAATATATTATAATGAGATAATCATGCTATTGCATAAAACAAAAAGCCTTACACCCCTTGTAAACTAAACAAAGTAATGTTAAGGCTTTATTTACTACACCTTATAAGCTTTAAACTTACGACGTACAGCTTAGGAAAACTACTGAATTGCCATGTATGACAAGTACTTTTGTTTCTTTTTAATGTAATCTTTATATACCACAATACAATAGTTAAGGTAAGCCTAACACCTAATATTATAAAATCACTTACTCCTCCTACGAAAGCAAATGTATTGATATAGTACCATTACTGACGTATTCACTCTATAAATGGTCTAGTTCTAGCTTTAATCTATCGATAAGTTCTTCTGCTGTTGCACTTAAACCTTTTTTTATAAGCTGAATCATAGTTTCTTCCATGCTTATAATCTTAAAGCTACTTTGATAAAGTTTTACTTTATTAAGCAAATCACTCGATAAAGCAACTTCTACCTTTTCACTAACTACCTTTTTCTCTACCTTAACCTCTTCATACCATTCAGGTATACCTATGCAACGTCCACTTTCTGTTTCTACAAATATTAATCTTGGTTTATTACCCTTGTCTAGCCTAATGTTACGCTCTAGCGTCTGTGACAAAGATTGAATTGGGTCTTTTGCCATGCTAGGTGCTACCATTTTTCTCTCTTGAGCCATTCTTGCTAAATCCTTAGATTTAAGAGGCTTTCTATACTCAGATAAAAGTTCTGCTGCTGCCTGTTGTATTGTAATTGTCTTCTCCATCCTATTCCTCTTATCCTTAAAATAATTATTCTTTATTTCTATTATAAGAGAAGTTTTATCCCTTTATCAATATCCACCTTATTTACACCCTATCCTAATTCATCTTCTTTTCATCTATTCCCATTCCAAACAGCATCTTTCTTTCATCCTTCAGCCATCATGCATCATCATGCATAATCATTTTTCATCCTATTTACATCATGTATAATCACTTTTTCATCATTATGTGATGGTTGATGATTTTCGAAAATCTTATCTTGCTGAACCTTTTCCCTTTCACCCTTCCTACTGTGATTTTTAGCCCCTTTTTCATGTAAAATATCCCCTTAATTTCCATTGATACACATACACTTTCCTATTTATAATCATCTACTGTGTAAATTCATCCTAGTTGCATCACGGCTATTTATTTAACTTCACTTTACTTTTGTATTTTGCCTTCTTCACATTCTTTCCTTTATATCATTGCTACAGCGAGAAGCCTCCCCTATTTGTGGTAAGATCCTGCTTCATTAATTCCATCCATTTATTTAAGTCGCCTGTTTGACGTCATAGTGACGATGACTAATTGAAACTTACTTCATAATTCATTCCAAAACAAAAAGCCTTACAATACTTGAAAATCAAGTAATTGTAAGGCTTTATTTAGTGCACCTGATAGGATTCGAACCTACGACGCACGGTTTAAGAAACCGCCCATTACCTTACTAAAAGTTTGAGCTCCTCCCCACCCCCAACTGCCCTAACAAGGCAGCTCTCCATATCGTCTGGAAAGGCGAGTTGTGGGAGAGCATAGACTTCCTTCGTAAGTCTCTCGTGCAACTGCTGATGGATGGGCTGAGGAACTCGTAACCTTCCTTTGGAGTATTTGAATAGAGTTTCTTAGTGAAATTTTTGAAACGTACTTATCTACACTGTTTGAGCGTTAGCGAGTTTGTAGCGTTGTGGAAAAAATAGAGCTTAGAAACTCTTCAAAGATGGAAACAGAAGGTGGAGAGTTTATCAGCCTACCCATCATTTCGCTAGAAGGTGGCGCATTGATCAGTTCACCCATCACCTCCCCAAAACAAAAAAGCTGCCCCATCGGGACAGCTCCTTATTACTTCAATTATCTTTTTACTTTATATCCACAGTAGTCAAGTACAAGTTCACAGAACATTGCATTTGCCCATGAGAACCATTCTCTTGTGTATTGAGTTGGATCATCTACATTGAATCCTTCGTGCATTAACTCTTTGCCACCATCTGTGTTTTTCATCATTTCAAGGATTTGTTTTTTGTATTCCATATCATTTGATGTTAAACCTTGCATAGCAAGAGAAATGTGCCAGATGTAGTTTACTGGTGTATGTGGGCTACCGATACCTTGTGCTGCAGAACCTTTGTAGAAGTATGGGTTCATTTCGCTAAGGATCATTTTTCTTGTGTTTTGGTATACTTCATCATCTTCATTTACATAACCGATGTATGGGATTGAAAGAAGACTTGGAAGGTTAGCATCGTCCATGATGTTGTATTGGCCGAAACCATCTACTTCATAAGCGTATACTTTACCGTATTGGTAGTTTGTTAATGTACCGTAAGCTTCGATTGCTTCTCTAAGTTCAGCTTTAAGTTCAGCTGCAAGTTTAGCAAGTTCTTCGTTTTTAAGAATTTCTGTAGCGATTTCTACTACATAACCCATAACAACTTCTGCGAACATGTTTGATGGGATAAGGTATCCGTACATACAAGCATCATCACTTGGTCTGAATCCTGACCATGTAAGACCGATGTTTGATTTAACTAAAGCACCTTTACCATCTCTTGAAAGAGTATCTGTGTAGTAGCAGCCTTTTCTTACGAAGTTGTATGGTGATTTGTTTTCGTGATCTTGTTCTGTTCTAAATACTTCGATAACACGGTACATAGCTTTTACGAATTCTTCATCGAATTGACCTGTTCTACCTGTGTTTTTCCAAAGTAAGTAGCTCATTTGAATTGGGAAGCAAAGTGAGTCGATTTCGTATTTTCTTTCCCAAATCCAGTCACATTGATCTGTTTCATCTTTTTCCCAACAGTTACCGTTTTCTTCTTCATTGAAAGCGTTTGCGTAAGCATCGATTAAGATGTATTTCATTTGTCTTTTTACAAGACCTTCGATCATATCAGCGATTTCTGGATCTTTTTCAGCTAATACGTAGTATGGTCTAAGCTGGCATACAGAGTCACGAAGCCACATCGCTGGGATATCACCTGTGATTACATATGTAGTACCATCGTCCATTCTTTTAACTGTAGTGTCTAAAGTATTTGTATAGCAGTTTTCAAACATTTTAATAAGTTTATCGTCGCCTGCTAATTTTGCTCTAACTTCTTCAAGGAGATTTTGCATTGATTGTGGTAATTGTTTTTCCATGAGTAAGCCCTCCAGTTTGTTATTTTTATATGTGTATTATACAAGATTTTATGCCATTAGAATAGCTTTTTGTATCTTTTTGTAAACCTATTTGTAAAGTATTTTAAAGTGCTTTTAAGAAATTATTGACTCTTTCCTCGTAATCCCAATAGTTGAGGGAAAGTACTTCATGGTTTTCTCTTCTATAAGCACCTTTCATCTGCTCTAAATTATCTACTTTCATAATGCCTTTAATGGCCTCATAAACAGCTTCTTTATCTCCCGTTTTCTCTACATAAGCTTTGAAAATCATGTAATCACGGATACCTTTCTTTAAGTTCTTATATCTTAAACTATAAAGAGGCTTTCCATTTTTACCTGGGTAGACAAAGTGTGTACCACCTGCTCTAAATTTTTGATAATGGTAAGATTCATAGTTAAATGGGTCATTAGGCCATAGCCAAATTGCCCATCTTAAGAAACCATCCATATTCATATAATAAGAAAGCCATGGGAGTACTCTACTCTCTGCTAAATGGCAACTTAAGAAAGTATTAGGTGTCTTAGGATCAATGGCTACATAGTAACTCATAGTACTATCATTGTGCTCTCTCATTTCTTTAATGCGCTCTTCTTCTGATAAGATAAGAGGCAGATTAATTACATAATCATCAATACCTTCAAAGTCTTCAAGTACAACTTGAAGGCTACAGATGGTTACTTTAAATTTCATATGTGGTGTGAGCTTAGATAAAGCGCCTAATGTATTTTTAAACAGGTTAATATCTCCTGGCTCATCACATACGATTTTAGCTAGGTTTTGCCATCCGTTATCTGCAATATTTTGATCAATAGCTCGGATATACCCTTCTAAATCTGCTTTATGACGTATATATCTATAAGTCCCTGTAGCTTCATCTAGGTAGCGTACTCTAATAGCATCTTCACTATCTTCTATGACTTTACCATAGCCTGCATCCGCCATAGTCCATATGCCTAAAAGGCCAAAAATCTCTATTTCCTTATTAATACCATAACTTAAACATAAGTTAATGTAGCGGTTCATCGCTGTGAAATCATATTGCCACTCGCCCTCCAGGGTGCGTTTAATACTTACCATATTGTACTCAAAGTAGTCAGAAGCATTTGTACGGTAGTAGGAAGACCACTGTCCTGACCAAGGTGCTTCCGATACAATAACAGTTATGGCTTTCTGCCCTAGTTCTTTAAGTACTTTAAGGTGTTCTTCAAGGAGTCTAAAGTGCTCCTTACTCCAAAGCTCTACTTCATAAGTTCTCGCAATGGAAGTATGGTGTTGCCAAAGGTCTAGATAAAAGTCTCCTTCATGTAAAGGTTTAAGTACTGCTGGCATTACTTCTAGCTGAATACTTATCTCTTTATGAAGTACTTCATCACCAAATAGGTCTGAATAATAGACTTTAACCTTACCTGTATATTCACCAGGCTTAGTATCCTGGCTTGTCTTAACTTCTATCCATACAGGCTGCACTTTAAGTCTTTCATTAAATCTTCTTTGCTCTCTAAGAATGACTTCTGATTTGTAATTCCCATCATCATCTCTTACAAGTCCTACAAGATTCATTGTTACTTCATAGTCTGTAAGCCCATCAAAGCTTGTCTCTACTCTCACTGTCTTCACAGGATAAGTCTCATAAAGAGCTGGCGCCTTATCTACTG
>JAHLFD010000090.1:0-15019 GCA_018883975.1 Candidatus Niameybacter stercoravium | reverse complement strand
GATAAGATCAAAGAAATTATAGGCATGATGAAGTATGAGATTGAAAGAAGCTTTACAAGTTCACCGGAGTATAGAGCGACTAGAAGACTATATACTTATTTTTCAGATGCAGCACTCTATGAAGATCATGTATCAGGTATGGTATACTATGTATTCCTAAAAGAACAGTATGAAAACTTTGATATCTGTTGTGAGAAGCTTATAAATACGATTACACAGCTTTATCATAGCATTATGCAAAGAAAAGATCTTAAAATTAGTGTAACAGCAGAAGAACATGAGTATGAAACGTTAAAAGGGGAACTTGAAACTTTTGTAAGGGCACTGCCAAGTATAGAGTCTAAAAAAGCAACTTATACTTTTGAAAGAACGATTCGAAATGAAGCCTATGTAACTTCAAGCAGTGTGCAAGCCATTGTGAGCGGATTTAACTTTAAACAGCTAGGGTACACTTTCCATGGGGCACTCAATATAGCAAGTCATATTTTAGACAGTACGTATCTTTGGGATAAAGTACGTCTTCAAGGAGGTGCTTATGGTGCTAGTATGATGCTTAGCCGAGATGGTAATATGGTACTTTCATCTTATTGTGATCCAGGACTTGGTGAAACGTTAGAAGTCTTTAAAGGCATCGGGCAGTATCTTAAAACCTTAGTCATAGAAGAAGATGAACTAGAAAAATATAAGATTGGTACTATAGGTGGGTTAGATATGCCACTTACTATGGAGCAAAAGAGTGAACGAGCGCTGATTTATAGTTTGTGCCAAGTAGAGTATGAAAAGTTACAAAGAGAACGTGATCAAGTACTTGAAGCAACTTTAGAGGATATTCGCGCTCTAGGTAAAATGTTTGAGGCTGTTATGGCAAAGCAGGCTTTATGTGTTATAGGCAATAAAGCCAAAATAATGGAAGAAGCAGACCTCTTTAAGGAAATTAGGAGTATATAGGCTTTACATTTACTTAAGATATGCTAAAATGAGAAAAGATTAACAGAAGATAGAGGTAAAATCATGACGAATCAAAAAGCACTAGATGTTCTTAAATTATTTTATTTTGGATGTCCAGATATGATGCAACTTGCTAAAAAAGTACGCCTTCCTAGAGAAGAAGTACGTGAAATCCTTAAAAGTGCCAGAAGTTGTGGACTTATTAACTATAGCACAAATGATTATAATGAAGTTTTTGTAAATGTTAAAAAGCAAAAGTTAGGTGCTTACTTACGTAGTAAAGGTGCACTAAGATAAACTTAAAAAGCTGATGCATAGCCTTAAAGAAGGAGGTGCATCAGCTTTTTAAGTTTAATAGATGTTATAGAGTATCTGTAAGATAGAGTTCTGCTTGATAGCAGGTCTGGGCAATGTTAAGTAAGTGGTCAGAAATACGTTCAATATCAATAAGCATTTCGCTATAAAGTACACAGGCCTCAGGGGAACAGGAACCTAGATGAAGACGTTCAATTTGATTTTGTCTAAAGCTTTGATTCATTTTATCAATGGTCTCTTCGGAGTAGAGTACATAGTCTAGAGTTTCAACCCTATGAGTAGGATGGTTAGAGGCAATTTGATGGAAAGTGTCTAGAATGAGGAGACGCATTTGCTGAAGTTCTTTAAGTGTAGGTTCAGATAAAGTAAGACTTTCATTATGTATACGTTCTTCGTATTGGGCAATATTTAAGGCATGGTCTCCAATACGTTCAATATCTCCTGTAATTTTAAATAAAGCATTTAACATTTTGGCATCTGAAAGCGGCATATCTGTTGCAGAAATTTTGCTGATATAGCGGATGATTTCCATATTTAAATAATCTAAATAGTGTTCATTCTTATAGACTAGATTGACCTCGTCTGTGCTATTTTTAGCTACTGCATTGAAGGCTAAAGTAACATTTTGTGTAGCTAATTTGAACATGCGATGCACTTCTTTGCAAAGCTGAGAAAGGGCAATGGCAGTTGAGCCAATTTGATAAGGTTTAACAAATTCAAGCTGCATTTCTGGCTCGGTTAAATCTTCTCCAGGAAGAAGTTTTCTGGCGGTAGCAGCAAGAAGATTGCCAAAAGGTAAGAGGAGTAAGGTTGTTGTAATATTAAAGATAGTATGGACATTGGCAATTTGCGCAGCCGGTGAATTTGGTGTAAAGTGTGCTACCCAATCTGTAAAAGGTAAGGTTAAAGCAATAGTTACAAAAAGAAGGGTACCGATAATATTAAAGAGCAAATGAATAATGGTGGTACGTTTAGCGTTACGATTGGTGCCGATAGAAGCAATGATAGCCGTAATACATGTACCGATATTTTGCCCAAATAAAATATAAATACTGCTATTTAGGCCAATAAGCCCACTTGAAGCAAGCGTTTGTAAAATACCAATAGAAGCAGAGGAACTTTGAATAAGTGCGGTGAAGAGTGCACCAGCAGCTATACCAAATAGAGGATTTGAGAAGTTGGTCATCATTTTAATAAAGAAGGTAGAGTCACGAAGTGGTACCATGGCATTTCCCATAAAATCCATACCAATAAAGAGAATCCCCAAGCCCGCAATGATTTCACCAATGCATCTGGTACGTTTGGATTTAAAAAATAAGATAATCATAACACCTATAAAGGCAATAAGTGGGGCTAATGCACCAATATCTAGTGCAATGAGTTGCCCTGTAATAGTCGTACCAATATTAGCCCCCATAATAACCCATACAGCCTGACTTAATGTCATGAGTCCAGAGTTAACAAAACCTACACCCATAACAGTAGTTGCAGAAGAACTCTGAATAAGGGCTGTAATAATCATACCTACAAAAACGCCTAGAAGCCGATTAGAGGTTAGTTTTTCTAAGATACTTTTCAGTTTATTTCCAGCAGCAGTTTCTAGTCCTTCACTCATCATTTTCATGCCGTAAAGAAATAGTCCAAGTCCTCCAAGTAGTAGAATAAAATCTGTGATTTTCATTAAAAATCCTCCCTATAGATTATAATGATTCCATGTTACCTAGTTTAATAGGAATGAAAATTTAGTACAAATAGCTTTTTAAGTCATTTTAGGCTTGAATAAGCAGTTTTTGTATAGCTTTTATAAATAAGCTTTAATTTACATGATTTTTTAATAAATATAAAAAAATATACTTATATAAAATCTATAGGCATAATATGATTATGAATATAAAACTATCAAAAAAATAAAGGAGTAAAAAATGGGATCGAGCGACATATTCGCAAGCATAGGTATATTAATTTTACTATTTATAAGTAATGCTTTTTTTGCAGGAAGTGAAATTGCTATCTTATCGGTCAATCAAAATAAGATAAAAAAACAAGCTGAGAAAGGTAGTAAAGAGGCCCAGCTTCTTATTCATATTATCAGTGCACCTGCTAACTTTTTAGCTACCATACAAGTAGGTGTAACTTTATCAGGACTCCTTGCCTCAGCAGTAGCAGCAGAAAAATTTGCAGATTTAATTGTGGATTACTTTACATTCTTACCCCTGTCTTATGAGGTATTACAAGGATTAACTATAGTGCTTATTACTGTTATTTTATCTTATTTTACCTTGATTTTTGGAGAGCTAGTACCTAAACGTATAGCCATGAAGTATTCAGATAAAATTGCCCTAAGTGTAGCATGTCCTATTTGGATTTTTTATAAAGTAGCTAAGCCTTTTGTAGTCTTTCTAGCTATGAGTACCAATTTCTTGCTTAGACTATTAGGGATTGGTGTACAAGATGAAGCGGAAGAAGTAACGGAAGAAGATATTCTTTTACTTGTAGAGGAAGGTCAGGAAAAAGGATGTATAGAGGAAGATGAGCAGGAAATGATTGAAAAAATTTTTGAGCTAGATGATATGACTATTTCACAGATTATGACTCACCGTACCCATATGCTAGCTTGCTCAAAAGAAGAATCAATCGAGTCTATTATTAAGAAAGCACAGGAGTCAGGTTATTCTCGTATTCCTATTTATGAGGAGACTTTAGATAAAATTGTAGGCATTCTTTATGTGAAAGACTTGTTACAGCTAGTCTTCACACAAGATAAGACAAATCTTAAAATTGAGCAGTATATGAGGCCACCTATTTATATCCCAGAAAGTAAGAAATGTAGCAAGTTACTTAAAGAATTTCAAGAGAAGAAAATACACATGGCCATTGTACTTGATGAATATGGGGGAACAGAGGGAATTGTAACTATGGAAGATCTACTTGAAGTGATTGTGGGGAATATTCAAGATGAATATGACCTAGAGGCTGTTAAAATTGAAAAACTTGCAGAAGATGCTTATATTCTAGATGGAAGTGTATCTATTGAAGAGGTTGAGAGGATATTAGATGTTGATTTGTTTGAGGGAGAAGACTGTGAGACAATAGGTGGTTTTATTATTAAAAAGATTGGTATGATTCCTCAAAAAGATAGTAGAATTAAACTAGCACTTAAGGAAGGCTATGAGCTAAGTGTTTTAGAAGTAGATGAAAAATGTATTAAGAAAGTGAATATTTGCAAGGTCTTAGCATAAATAAAGGAGCTTCTTTAAGAAAGCTCCTTTATTTTGTCCATGGACAGCATTTGAGTTCTATAAGATCAATCAGTTTAAAGAGGACAAAGCCCATAAGACTAAGGGCAATAATACCTGCAAACATTTTAGGATAGTCTACCATAGACCAGGCATTCATAACTAAGTAACCAATACCATAAGTAGTAGCATAATTTTCAGCAAAAAATAAAGTTGCAATAGCAACGCCTAGACTGACTCTTAAAGCTGAAAAAAGTTTAGGTAGCATAGCTGGAAACACAAGGTGTTTAAACTGATCATAAGGACTAAGCCCTAAACTTTTCATAGACTGAAATAAAGTATGAGGAATTTCTTTTACACCATCACGTACAGCAAGAAATACCTGAAAAATCATAATAGAGACCATCAGTATAACTTTAGATGCATCCCCTATACCAAAGAAAATCATAAAAATAGGTAAAAAAGCAACTTTAGGAAGGGGATATAAAATATACGTAATAGGAGAAAGTAATCGATCTGGTAACGTATAAAGCCCACACAAAATCCCTAAAGGTACTGCAATCATAAGAGAAATCACAAGTGCAAGGAGCATTCGGTATAAACTTGTAATGAGGTGGCGCCACAGTTCAGTTGGGAGGAGTACAAAAAATTTAGTAATGGCTTCAAGCGGTGCAGGTATAACGTTAGAGTTTACACATAAACTTAAAACTTGCCATAGAAAAAGAATGCTTAAAAGACCATATAAAGTAGGACGAGTAACCAGTTTTTTAAAACGAATCATGATGAGGCCTCCTCTTTAAGTAGCTTACGAATTTGAAGCACTTGTTCATAAAAAGCAAGCGTTTCTTTAGCCTTTAGGTCGCCAAAGAATGGATTCTCTATAACAGTTTTAATTTGCCCTTTGTCCATAATAACAATTTGTTTACCAAGTAGAACAGCTTCTTCAATATTATGGGTAATGAGTACAAGTGTAGTAGGCTTATGGTGATAAAGTGATAAAATAAGTTCTTGCAGATGTTCTTTATTAAGGTCATCTAAAGCTGAAGTTGCTTCGTCTAATAAGAGTAAATCAGGTTCACGTACAAGTGTTCTAGCAATACTACAGCGTTGCTTTTGCCCACCACTAAGCTGGTGAGGATACTTATTTTGGTACTTTGTAAGTCCTAGTTGATTAAGAACTACTATTATTTTTTTATGTTTTTGTTCATGAGAAAGTTTAAAGGGAACAAGTGCTAGAGCCACATTGTCATACACTGTTTTCCAAGGTAGAAGACCTAAGTCTTGCAAAATTAGACCTGTATTTTGGCGAATACCGGCTAATGGTGTTTGGTTAATAAGAAGCGATCCAGCTTCAGGTTTATAAAGACCAGCTAAAAGCATAAGTAGCGTTGTTTTACCACATCCAGAAGGGCCAATAATAGCACAAGTAGAGTGCTTAGGAATAGTTAAATGAAGGTGATTTAGAACTACCTCCCCTTCATAGGAGAAGGAGAGGTCATGGATATTAATCATTATTTACAAATTTTCCTTCAATAAGGTCACTTGGAACGAGGTTAAGTTCTTGGTTAAGTGTTTCACTAGACCAATCCATTATTTTTTGAATATAAGCTTCTTCTGGTAAGTGTGCTAAGCTATAAGTTGGTAGGATGATATCATCTTGAATAGCTGGATTAAGGTTAAGTTTTTCGATAAGAAGTGTACGTGCTTCATCTGGATTTTCCATAAGGTCCTTAGCAGCTTTATTATAGCCTTCATGGAAACGTGCAATAGCATCTTCTTTTTCTGTTAAAGATTTGTCTGTAAAGGCCATAACATTAGGACAAATACCATCTTCAGGCGTATAAATTCTTTTTTCAAGATCCCCATTTGCTGCGCCGTTAGAAGCCATTGGTTCTGGGAAGAGTCCCATATCTACCTGACCAGATTTAATCATTTCAAGACGGGCTGGAATATCATTAATAAATACTTTTTCAATGGTATAGTCATCACCTAACCATTCATCAATAAGGAAGTTAGAAACAGATACTTCCATCATAGCTACTTTAATTTCAGGAGTTTCTTCATAACCTGCTCTAACAAGTACAGGGAATACACCATCTGTAAGTGTTGTAGCTTTAAGGTCGAATCCACCATTTATATTTGTAGCGACTGCAATAAGGTCAGTCATAGCGCCATCAATAGCATGTGTCTGAAGAGCTGTCTGACGGTCACCCGCATTGTTAAAAAGTTCGATAGTAAGATCAAGACCAAGTTCATCGAAGTAGCCTTTTTCTTCTGCAAGGTAAATAGGTGCAGTATCTACTGCAGGCATTACACCAATTTTAAGAGAGAGCGTTTCTTCTGATGTTGTAGAAGAAGTACTACATCCAACTAGCATAAGTGTAGGGATGAGCATAAGTGTTGCAACAAGTTTATTGAGTTTCATGTCATATCCTCCGACGTTAAATAGATGTTAAATAAAAAACAATCTTTATTGTACTATACATAAATAAGGTTGTGCAATGCTTAAATTTATGTCATAATAAGAAGCTGACTTTAAAGAAGGACATGTAGGTGAGAAGATGAAAAGAGATTTAAATTATTTTAAAGTATTGATAAAGGACGTATGGATTGCGTCAAGACCACTTTCTTTAACCCTCGCAGTAGCTTCTACAACACTTGGAATTGTTGTAGCATACAGTCAAGGTTATTTATTTAACAGTCAAATTGGTCTTGACTGGTTTAAAATTATCTTAATTACAGTAGCAGGTATTTTGGCTCAATTAGGTGCTAACTTTATCAATGATTACTTTGAAGGGTCTTTTAGATATCATAGACCTTCAGGAAGAAAAATTAAGTTTTTAGGTGTAGAGCGTACATATTTTGATATACTTGTCTTTATGTGTGGTATGGGTTCTTTTGCAGGTGCTGCAGTAATAGGAATCTTACTCATTCTCCTAACAAATATGCAGATGTTTTGGATTGGTATTATAGGAATTATTGGTTCGTATGCTTATACGGGAGAACCTTTTGTCTATAAGCGTAGAGGATTAGGCGTTCCGCTTTCATTCTTGCTTATGGGACCTTTAATGATATATGGTGCGTATTTCCCATTTGGTATGGGCTTTTCATGGGCACCTGTTTTAATTGCATTGCCACCAAGCTTTTTCATTCCAGCACTTATGATTAGTAATGAAATGCGTGATTTTACACGTGATAAGGGCTTAAGTCTTGGAACACTAAGTGTACGCATTGGAAGTGAGAAGATTAAAAAACTTTATGCAACACTTGTGTTTGGCGCATATGTTTTAACTGCTATTTATGTTGTAATAGGAATCTGCCCATTATCTACTTTATTAGTATTCTTTACTTTACCACTTGCTTTTAAAGCTTATAAATGTGTAGCAAGCTTTAAAGGACTAGGCATTCCTTATACGAACAACTTACATTGGCTATTTAACTTAATCTTT
Source organism: Candidatus Niameybacter stercoravium (assembly GCA_018883975.1). GTDB lineage: Bacteria > Bacillota > Clostridia > Lachnospirales > Cellulosilyticaceae > Zhenhengia > Zhenhengia stercoravium. The sequence goes on along the minus strand of JAHLFD010000090.1, from coordinate 7,071 downwards.
ATTGGAAGCTTGCTGATACAAGGTTTCCTACGTTAAAAGAGGGCTTAGGCTCTCTTTTTTTGTTTTGCTTTATTTTACTCTTAAAGGAAATGTTTATATAATAAGAGAAAAGGATGAGATTGAAAGAGGAGAACTAAGGGATGGATAAATCATTATTAAAACAATGCACATTATGTCCAAGAGAATGTAAAGTAAATCGTTTAGAAGGACAGCTAGGTTTTTGCAGGGCAGATGGACAAGTGGAGATTGCAAGAGCTGCCCTACATTATTGGGAAGAGCCTTGTTTATCGGGAGAGAAAGGCTCAGGAACTATTTTCTTTTCACATTGCACATTAGGATGTGTATTCTGTCAAAACTATGAGATTAGTACAATGGGAAAAGGTAAAGTTATATCTATAGAGCGACTAGCAGATATTTGCTTGGAGTTGCAGGCGAAGGGCGCATATAATATTAATTTTGTTACACCCACTCACTACACAATTCAAATTATAGAAGCCATCAAACTTGCTAGGGCAAAAGGACTACATCTGCCTATTGTGTATAACACAAGTGGTTATGAGAAAGTAGAAACACTGAAAAGACTTGAAGGGTACGTAGATATTTATTTGCCGGATTTTAAGTATTTTAAATCGAGCTATGGTAAGAAGTATTCAAGAGCTTCCCGGTATAGCGATTATGCCAAAGCAGCCATTCAGGAAATGGTAAGACAAGTAGGAACAGCTTATTTTAATGAAGCGGGGATGATGGTAAAGGGAGTTATTGTAAGGCATCTTATGTTGCCAGGACTACTTTTTGATTCTAAGCATATTGTAGAGTATCTTTATAAGACCTATAAGGATCAGATTTACATCAGCTTAATGAATCAGTATACACCTCTTAAGCATGTAGCTAAGTATCCAGAACTGAATCGTCCTTTAAGTCCTAAGCATTATGATTATATGGTGGATTATGCCTTAGCTATAGGTATTGAAAATGGCTTTATACAGGAAGGAGAGACCAATAAGGAAAGTTTCATTCCACCTTTCAATGAGGAGGGCGTAGAACCTTTTTCTTCCAACTAGCATATAAATAGGGATAGAGAAAAGAAATTAGGTGATCAATATGATAGAAATTTTATTGTTGGTTATAGCTCTATCCATAGATGCTTTTGTGGCAAGTTTGGCCTATGGCGCAGATCGTATTAAAATTCCTGTACGTTCTGCTATGGCTTTAAGCATAGTAAGTGCTTTTATTTTACTTATCTCTATGGCAGGTGGTTCACTTATCAGTACACTCTTGCCACCTTATGCGACCACCGTTCTATGTTTTGGACTTTTATTTTTATTAGGTATTAGTAGGTTTTGTGAAGGACTTATTAAAGATGTTCTAAAGAAGCATTCCAACCATGTAGAAGGTATTACATTTAAGTTTTGGGATTTTCATTTTATCTTAGATATTTATATGGATAACACAAGGGCTGACCAGGACCATTCTAAAGAATTAAGTATTAAAGAGGCACTTTCTTTAGGTATTGTACTGTCTTTAGATGGTATTGCAGCAGGGTTTGGAAGTGGTCTTGTAGAAGTCCATTATATAGAAACACTTATTTTAGCACTCCTTATAGGGCTGATTTCTATTTTATTAGGTGCTCGTATAGGGGAACATATTGCCCAAACAACTAAATGGAATATTTCCTGGTTAAGTGGTATTACCTTAATTATTCTAGCTTTTATGAAACTTTTTTAAAGGACTGCTCTTTGCAGTCCTTTTTATAATGCCCTAAATAAGATAAGCATTTTAGATTAAGGTTTAAGTGGAATAATATGGACAAGACGTACATATAAATAGAGTACAAATTACTTAAGTCAAAGTGAGGAGGATACTATGGAGAATAAGTATTATAGGCAACCAAAGGAAAATGTACTTAGGTCGCTGAAAGTATCGGAAGAGAAAGGGCTTACACACAAAGAAGCGGATAATAGGCTTAGAGAATATGGTAAAAACGAATTTACAAAGCCTAAACAAGCTAGTCTACTTCAAGAAGTCAAAGAAATACTGGGGCAGCAACTTATTATCATATTACTTATTGCAGCAGGTATTAGCTTGCTCATTAAAGAATATCATGATGCCATTGGGATTTGTTTGGCTATTTTAATAGGGAGTGTGATAGGGCTAGTAACTGAAAATAAATCCAAGAAAGCGGCTGAAGCCCTAGCACAAATGACAGAGGATATACGTGTAAAAGTGCTTAGGGATGGCAAAAAAGAGGTTATACATAAAAGTGAAGTTGTAGTAGGAGATATTGTTTTTCTAGAAACAGGAGATATGGTTCCTGCAGACGGACGTATTTTAAAGAGTGTAGAGCTTAAAGTACGAGAGGATATGCTAACAGGTGAATCTGATGATGTACGTAAGGAAGAGTGCACGGTGAGTTCAGACCATCTAGCAGAGCAGAAGAATATGCTTTTTGGGGGAACACTTATTGCTCTTGGTACAGCGACTATGGTTGTAACAGCTATAGGAGACCACACTGAGATGGGAAGCATTGCCAAGGAATTAGGAGAGCGTGAGGAAGATACACCACTTCAGATTAAACTTGATAACTTAGGTAAGAAGATTTCTCAAATTTCTACAGCTGTTGCAGGTATGTTATTTGTTTATATGCTTGTGCAGATTATACAGGAAGCGCCTATTCATATGAGTTTTGCTAATGGACAAGCTTTTAGAAACTCTATGAAAGGTCTGGCTGCAAGTTTCCCAGAGATTAAAACAGCCTTTGTTGTATGTGTAGCTTTGATTGTAGCTGCTGTGCCAGAAGGCTTAACCACTATGATTAATATTACACTTGCTATTACTATGAAACAGATGGCTAAAATTAATGCTTTAGTACGTAAAAAAGAAGCATGTGAAACGATAGGAAGTGTAAGTGTAATCTGTAGCGATAAAACAGGCACATTAACACAGAACCGTATGCAAGTAGCAAAAGTATATCTTGAAGGACATTATGTAGAACCATCTAAGCTAAATGAACATAAAGACTTTGTACATAACTGTTTGATTAATAGCACAGCAGATGTAGATTATAGCACACCTGAACCTAAGTATATAGGAAGTGCTACAGAATGTGCGCTTCTTCGCCTTTGTAAAGATTTTAATTATCAAACAGCAAGAGAGATTAGTGATATTGTAAGACAGGTTCCTTTTAATTCTCAGAATAAATATATGCTCACTATGATTCATACCCCTAATCACTACATACTTTATTCTAAAGGGGCACCTGAAGTTATACTTGAACAATGCGGCTATGAATTCATAGAGGGTAGTATGAAACCTTTAACAGGGACGCGTAAACAGGAGATTATACGAGAAATGAGCCAGCTTCAAAAAGAAGCTATGCGTGTATTAGCTTTTGGTTATAAAGAAAGTATAGATCCTAAAGACTATAGAACAAGAGCAGATTGGAAGAGAGAACTTGTATTCCAAGGCTTTGTGGGTATTAACGATCCACTTAGAGAAGGGGTTGTAGATTCCATTGCTATAGCTAGAGAAGGTGGCATTGAAACGAAAATGCTTACAGGAGATAACATTCAGACAGCTATGGCAATTGGTAAAGAGCTGGGTATGATTGGTGAAGGATCTAAAATGCGCGCAGTCGAATCTACTTATATTGACCAGTTAGATGATAAACAATTAGCAGACGAAATTAAAACCATTGGTATTGTAGCACGTTCTAAGCCAACTACTAAAATGCGTATTGTACAAGCTCTTCAGAAAAATGGAGAGGTTGTAGCCGTAACAGGAGATGGTATTAATGATGCACCTGCTCTTACTAAAGCAGATGTAGGTGTAGCTATGGGGATTGCAGGTACAGAAGTAAGTAAAAATGCAGCAGATATTATTCTAACAGATGATAGTTTTAGTACGATTGTACAAGCTATTAAATGGGGACGTGGTATTTATAATAATTTCCAACGTTTTATACAGTTTCAGCTTACTGTTAATGTTATAGCATTTCTTATTGCAGTGCTGAGTCAGCTTATGGGTTATGATATGCCATTCACTACTATACATCTCTTATGGATTAACCTTATCATGGATGGGCCTCCTGCCCTTGTATTAGGATTAGAACCTATTCGTGAATCAGTGATGAAACGTAAACCTACGTCAAGAAATGCAAGTATTATTAATCAATTTATGATTTTAACTATAGGACTTAATAGTCTTTATATTGCTATCGTATTATATTTGCAAATTAAAATAAACTTCTTAGGTGCAAATCCAAATCGTGTTATAGGAAATGCCAGTGAAGTGCAAACTGTACTGTTTAGTCTTTTTGCTTTTTCAGTGCTCTTTAATGCCTTTAACTGTAGAGAGTTTGGTATTGCAAGTATATTCCCTAACTTTACAAAGAATAAGATGTTCCTAAGAGTCATTGCTTTAACAGCATGCCTACAGATTCTTATTACACAGTTTGTAGGCAAATTCTTTAATGCTGTACCACTAACAGCTAATATGTGGGGCAAAATTATATTAGTAGGTCTTTCTGTTATCATTGTTAATGAAGTACTCAAATTAGCCTTTAGAATAGCAAGTAAAGTACTTCATCAATCTATTGACAGATAAAAAACCATTAGGTATGATAAAAAGTAAGAAATAGAGAAACTTGAAAGACTTTTTGTGAAATACAAAAAGTCTTTTTTATGGTGTTAAGGAGGTGGTATGAATGGATTCGCATGAGCAGAGGCAGAATAAACAAGAGACGGAAAGTTTACCAGATCGGGAAGAAGCTAGTCATACCCCACTACGAGACTTCCTCATCTAAGAGAGGGGATCCATTATGAAGTTGAATATGAATAAAGAAGAGCTTAGAAAATTTCTATTACATGCACCACAGTCAAAGGTGATGCAGTACATAGAAGATGTACATCCAGTAGATATTTTAGATATTCTAAGAGATGATGAAGAGGATACGCAAGATATACTGGGGCGTCTACCTGAAAATTATATTGCTCAGATTATAGACGAAGCTGAGACAGAAGAAAAGTATCATTTTCTCATGCAGTTTAGTGAGAATAAGCAAAAAAACATTATGGAAGCCATGTCTTCAGATGAACTTACAGACTTATTAGGTATTTTAGATGAGGACCAGGCTAATAAGCTCTTAGCTAGAATGACAGAAGAAGATGCTAGGAAAGTAAGGCAACTTTTAAGTTATGAACCAGATACTGCAGCAGGTATCATGGCAACAGAGTTTATCTGTATTAAAGAGTATATGAATGTAGAAGAGACTCTAAAATACCTTCAGGCTAATCAAGAAGAAATGGATAATGCCTATAACCTTTATGTTATTGATAGCTTGGACAGGCTTAAAGGTGTTGTTTCTTTAAAGGATTTAGTAAGTTCTACTTTTACAACACCTATTAGAGAAATTATACAGACAAATGTAGAAAGTATTCCTTATCATATGGATCAGGAAGAAGTAGGACACTTGTTTGAAAAGTATGGGTATTTAACTATGCCTGTTGTAGATCATATAGGAAGACTTTTAGGAATTGTTACTGTAGATGATGTGATGCAGATCTTGCGTGATGAAAATACAGAAGATATTCACAAGCTAGGTGGTGTAGGTGAAGGTGAAAAACTCAATGGTACTTTAAAAGAATCTGTGCGAAGTAGATTGCCATGGCTTTTAGTTAATTTACTAACGGCTATTTTAGCATCAGCCATTGTAGGTTTATTTGAAGGAACTATTGAAAAGGTTGTTTCTCTAGCTACCTTTATGCCTATTGTAGCAGGTATGGGTGGTAATGCAGGGACACAGACCCTTACTGTTATGGTAAGAGGACTAGCCTTAGGTGAATTAGACTATAAACATATCAAAAAAGTTTTATTTAAAGAAATTGGTATTGGAGCAATTACGGGTATATCTATAGGATGTATTATTGCTGTTCTAGGTTATATGTGGGAAGGTAATATAATCTTTGGCCTTGTTATAGGTATTGCTATGGTTCTGAATATGATTGTAGCAACACTTTCTGGATTTACCGTACCTATTGTGCTGAAAAAAATTAAAGTAGATCCAGCACTTGCATCTTCAGTATTTGTGACAACTTTTACAGATGTCTTAGGCTTTTTCTTTTTCTTAGGTCTTGCTACACTATTTATACAATATCTAGTTTAGAAGAAAATGAGCATAAAGGAGTTTATATGGATAAAATTATTATTTACTGTGATGGCGGTTGCAGAGGAAACGGTAGAGAAGATAATGTAGGTGGATGGGGTGTTTATCTAACTTACAAAGGAAGCGAAAAAGAACTTTATGGTGGTACAAGAGGTACAACTAATAATATTATGGAGCTTACTGCTTGCATACAAGCCTTAAGAGCTTTAAAAAGACATGATATTCCAGTAGAAGTGATGGTAGATAGTGCTTATGTATTAAATGGTATTACAAACTGGATTTATAACTGGATGAAAAAAGGATGGGTGACTTCCAAAAAAGAACCAGTGGAAAATAAAGAGCTATGGCAGAGGCTTTATGAAGAAAAACAGAAATTCAGTAATATTACCTTTATTAAAGTGAAAGGGCATTCTGATAATGTAGGCAATAACAGGGCAGATGCCTTAGCTAATAAAGGAATGGATGAAGTAACATTAAGATAGGCTTTAGGAGGAATTAGAAAATGGCTAACATTGGGGTTTTCTTTTGTACAGAAGATGAGATACTTACACACATGTATGAAAGACATGATGGGAAACAACAAGGGGTAATTTTTAATCCCCCAGAAGGACATGACCGTGTATGGAGAAATAAATTTGAGAAAGACCATAGAGAAAAGTATGATTTTTGGCCGATAGGCAGAGTAAGTTATAACACAAATAGTAGACAGTATATTATTTATCATGACAAATGCTTAGATAAGGATGTTTTAGAAAAAGTAAGAGTACTGTTTAATGTACCAGAAGAAGTCGTGCGCTATGTTGTGGATGATTATTACAGTTGCCAGGAGTGTCGTAAAAAATTTATAGATGATGACGAAAATTTATACTGGTAAAATTAAAAATATGCAAAGTTTGACATCATCTATAATT
>JAHLFD010000089.1:0-3720 GCA_018883975.1 Candidatus Niameybacter stercoravium | reverse complement strand
GTCTTACCATAAGTGCTACTGCAATTGTAATGGTACCTAATCTTCCAATAAACATCAGCATAATAATAATGATTTTGCCTATAGTTGTAAGGCTTGATGTAATACCTAATGTTACCCCTACTGTACCAAAGGCTGATACAACCTCAAATAAAAGGTCCATAAAAGCTACATCCTCTGTCACAGTTAAAATCATTAAAGTTCCAACTATCACTGTAATAGCAATAATTACAACAGTTAAAGCTCTTGCTATAACACTAATTGGAATACGACGTTTATAAACGACAGTACTTTCTCTACCCTTAATTGTAGATAAAGCACATAGGACTAGAACACCTATTGTAACTGTTTTAACACCACCTGCTGTACCTGCTGGCGATCCCCCAATGAACATTAAAATAATGATCATAAGTTTTGAGGCTGGTGTTAATTCTGCTAATGGTATTGTATTAAATCCTGCTGTACGTGGTGATACAGATTGGAAAAGTGCTGCATATATTTTATCTTTTAAGCTTAATGCACCTAAAGTTGCTGGATTTCTATATTCTACTAAAAAGAAGAAAACAAATCCTAGCACAATAAGTACTATTGTAATCATCCATACAAGTTTCGTATGTAGTGGTAATTTATAAAAAGCTTGCTTCCATGTAAAATGTTCTGCTGACTGACGTTTCATCTTAATCATATTATACGTATCAATCCATACACAGAACCCAAGTCCACCAGCTATAATAAGTGACATAACCGTAAAGTTTACAATTCCATTTCCTACATACGGTGTTAAGCTACTTCCCCCTACTATATCAAATCCTGCGTTACAGAATGCTGAAATAGCATGAAAAATGGAATAACCGATACCTTTTATAAGTCCATGTTCAGGTACAAAAACAAAGGATAATAATAGGGCTCCTATACCTTCTACTAAAAAGGTGAGTTGTACAACAGCTTTAGTGAATCTTACAATACCTGCTGTTGTATTAAAACTAAAGGCCTCTTGCATAATTAATCTATTTTTTAGCGTAATCTTTTTGCCCATAAATACAAAAATCATGCTTACTAAAGACATAAAGCCAAGTCCACCTATTTGGATACAAAACAAAATAACGATTTTTCCAAACAAAGACCAATACTCTAGTGTATTCACGACTACAAGTCCTGTTACGCAAACTGCTGAAGTAGAAGTAAATAAAGCATCAATAAAGCCTGTAGTTTGTCCACTTTGACTACTTATCGGTAACATGAGCAGTACTGTTGCAACTAAGATAAGCATTAAGAATCCAGCTACTAAGATCTGTGAAGGTCCTAAGCTACTTCTAAAAATCCCATGTTGCTCATTTACATTGTTCATTTTCTCATTCTCTCCTATGATTTACTAATTTTATGTAATCGTTTGTTATTATATCATACCCTAATTTAAAATACAGCATTTTCATAGCTTTTCTTAACGCTTTCTTAACTTTTATTAGGTTTAGCATTTTCACTTATTATCATGTATATAACGTTTGGCTATTTAAATGCAAAAAAAGGTAGCAAAAGTTGCTACCCTTTTTTAAATCATACTCTATTTTTCTAAAATAGCACCATTGTATACAAGACCTTTATCACTATCTACTGTAATAGTCGTTGCATTTCTAACAGCCTCAACCACGTTTTTAGCCCCAATAATAACTGGAATGTCTAAAGTTCTACCTACAATGGCTGCATGGTTATTTTCTTCATGTGTGCTTTCTTCAACAACGATAGCACTAGCTTTTTTCATATAAGGTAAGAAGGCATTATCTGTTTTAGCAGTAACCAAGATATCTCCTTTTTTGAAGTATCTATCTGCTTCTTCTAATACTTTAATAACACTTGCTTTACCTGTTACAGCTTTTTTGCCATAACCTATTCCACGTGCTAATACATTGCCTACATATTGCGCTTTAAGAACGTTTGTTGTACCTGCTACACCAACGGGAACACCTGCAGTAAGGACAACTACGTCTCCTTGATTGGCAAATCCAAGTTCTTCAGTTTTCTTAATTGCTGTGTTAAAGACTTCATCTGTTGACTCTTCTTCTATATTCATAAGAAGCGGCGTACATCCCCATACTAGATTCAGCTGACGTTGTATTCTTTCATCTGTTGTACAAGCTACAATTGGGCAAGTTGGTTTATACTTAGATACCGCGCGTGCTGTATGTCCTAACTTACTAATCGTCACAATAGCTGCTGCCCCTAACTCTGTTGCTGTCTGGCAAGTAGCATGACTAATAGCATTGGTCATACTAAGTTTAGCTTCATTTAAAGCCATTGGTAAATTATAAAGCTTACTTGCACCTTCTGCAGTGATGGCGATACGATCCATCATACTAATAGCTTCAAGAGGATAATCTCCTTTAGCTGTTTCACCTGATAACATAATGGCAGACGTACCATCAAAAATAGCATTAGCTACGTCACTTGCCTCTGCACGTGTAGGTCGTGGGTTACGAATCATAGAATCTAACATTTGTGTTGCTGTTACAACAACTTTACCTAAATCATTTGCTTTTTTAATAAGTATTTTCTGTACAATAGGTACTTCTTCTGCAGGGATTTCTACACCAAGGTCTCCACGTGCAACCATAATAGCATCTGCAACTTGAAGAATTTCATCAATATTATTTACGCCATCACGATTTTCAATTTTAGCAATGATTTGGATATCACTGCCACCATTTGCTTCAAGCACCTGGCGGATTTTCACTACATCATTAGCACATCTGATAAAAGAAGCTGCAATATAGTCAAAGCCTACCTCTGCGCCAAACTTAATATCTGCTAAATCCTTATCTGTTAAAGCAGGTAAATTTACAAATACATCAGGGATATTAATCCCTTTTCTTGAGCCCAGTATTCCCCCATTTTCTACAATGCACTCAACTTCTGTACTGGTAAGATTTTTTACTTTTAACTCAATTAAACCATCATCAATCAGAATACGGCTACCACGTTTTAAATCATATGGTAAGTTCTTATAAGTCACACTGACTCTCTCTTTATTTCCTTCTACCTCTTCTGTAGTAAGGGTAAAAATGTCACCAATGTTTAACTTAATATCTTGATCATCTGCCATAACACCCGTACGGATTTCAGGTCCTTTAGTATCTAGGATAAGTGGAATAGGTCTACCTAATTCTTCTCTTATCTGTTTCACACGTTTCACTGTTTCACCATGAATCTCATGATTATCATGTGAAAAATTGATACGGATAGCATCTGCTCCTGCCATAATAATCTTTCTAATGTGGTCACAGTCTCTTGTTTTAGGCCCAAGTGTACTAACAATTTTAGTTTTACGCATCGCTTTTCTCCCTTTAATAAATCTCTATTTTATCTTCTAGCAAAGAATATCGCTTAAACTATACATATATGGGTCTAACTGTTTAGTCATCTTGAGTGCTTCATTAATATCATAATCTACGTATTGTCCATTGATATAAGCTACAACACGTTTTGCCTTACCTTCGCAAAGGAGATCTACTGCTTTTGCCCCCATCATAGATGCTTGCATTCTATCTACAGCAGTAGGAGAACCACCTCTTTGAAGATGTCCTAAAATAGTAGCACGTGATTCAATACCTGTTACTTTTTCTATAGTTTGCGCAAGCTGTTCTGAACCCCCTACGCCTTCTGCTACAACAATTAGGAAATGTTTCTTACCTCTATTTTTATTTTCAATAATTTTCTTAACAATCTCTT
>JAHLFD010000088.1:0-7722 GCA_018883975.1 Candidatus Niameybacter stercoravium | reverse complement strand
TAAGATTTTTTTGTCTTCCTACAAGCATGTTATTAGCTCCCTTTATTTAATTGGTATAGCTTTAAATTAATTTATCCATTTTTTTCAATTTTATACTTTTTACAATTACTTCCAATCCATGTCGCTACTATTCCCCACCTGCAAATTGCAAGTCCTACATAACACTACCACATTATCTTCATCCAACCTCAACTCAGGATAGTCCTTAAATGACTTAATATGATGTCCTTGTAAGTTATCAACCACAATCAACTTCCACTTACTCCAACACCTTTCACAATAAGACTGTTCTCTTACCTTCCTATTCCTTAACTTCTGCCATGCATAAGAGGAATAAAAGCGTCTCTTTTCATCCGATACTTTCCTATTATATTTAGGTGCACACTCACACCTTTGTTTATGTAAAATGATGTTTCCACATCTACTGCATACTTTTTTCATTGTATTTTCTCCAAAATAAAAAGGACACACGTCATTATGCATCCTTACTTTTTATCTAGTTTCTCATTCTGTTTTTCTAATAATTCTTTAATATCCTGTAGTAATATTATAATCCGACATATACCTATTAACATTAATACCAGTATAACCCAAAGCATTATAAATCCCCCTACATCGAATTTTAGCATCTGCATACTATTACAGTACTATATCAACATCAATAAAACAATACCCCCAACATTTCTGCTAGAGGTATCAAATAAGGAGTCAAAAAACATTTATTTCATCGGCTTATCTTTCACACGACTACTCTATAATAATAACACTTTTGAGTAATAACAAATAACCGACTTTAATAAGAAAAAAATAATTATTTTAGCGTAATATTTTAATCTATAATCATGTTTATTTTATACCGCATTTGTGTGCATACTTACACACTACATCTGAGAAGTGTTCATGTTTAAAATTATTTCTAACATCTGAAATATCTACGTAAGTACCTACCATTAAATTTTGGATGATAGCTTCTGCTATTAGAGCTTCTCTCTTATAGTCCTCTGCAAAGCATTCCTCAATATCTACATTCATATTCTCATTTATGCCATTTATAGCATGTCGGTAAATAGGATTATCCTTTCCTATTAAATCACCTACTTTTTCAAGGCAATTAATACCTTCTATCATATCTGAAACACTAATTTTACCCTTATAATTCATGATTCTTTCTCCCCCATTTAAAATATTGTCTACTGTCGTTTCTAATATATTAGCCAAATCCACCAAAATAACAGTATCAGGTAATGTTTCTCCTCGTTCCCATTTAGATACTGCCTGAAAAGTAATATTTAGCCTCTCCCCAAGCTCATTTTGTGTAAGACCTTTACTCTTACGAAGTTTAGAAATTTGTGTTCCTACCTTTATTGTATTTATTCCCATTTTACCACCTCATGATTTTTGTATTAGAAGTACTTCTTAATTAAGATTATACTAGACTCTTCTTTCTTTTGCGCTACCTTCATAAGTTACTTTTACTTAGGAAATTTCTACTGTCAGTTGAGTTTGCATTTAACCAAACAATGGTATCAATCTCTTTACAATAATTTTCTTCCTCCTCTTTATAAATGTATCTGTTGTAATATCCAACAACTCACAAATCCTATTAACTGTGTACCTCTTGAAGTACTTCATCTCAATCAACATACACTCTTCTTCTGTGAGTGTTCCTAAGATATTTTCTATCCTTTTCACTTGCCTTTCCTTCCTCATAATTGCCCTTGTGATGGTTTGTGCCTTCTCCTCTAGCTTTTCATCACGTTCTATTACTTCATTATCCACAGAGCTACTAAATGCATATGTGCTACTACCAGCCTTCTCATTAGAGCTAGCTCCTCTTATGCCCACAATTTCATTCACTTCCTCAAGGTCTAATCTGAGGTTATCTATTTCAACTTTTAGCTTTGGAAAGTTATACAGGACTCCCTCTACTTTACTGTAATGGCTGTCTTTCACGCTTATGTCCCTCCTCATGTTGTCTTAGTGCCTAGAGTATCCTATCTAGTACTTCTAATATTTCCATTTCTAATACTGTATCAAATCCTTCTTCTTTGAGCTGCTTTAATTTATCCCACACTTGGTGTAGCTGCATGAAGTATTCCATTTCACTCTGCCCCTCTTCATATGCCTTTATAACTTGTTCCTTTTCTGCTCTTGCCTGTGCTAAGGTGATTTCTCCTTTTGCGTATTGCTGATATAGTCCTCTAGAGGCAATGTAATAGGCTTGCTCATAGATATTTAATGAGCTTGGCATCTCTAGCTCTTGTTTTGCTATCTTATCTAATTCTTTTAGATTCATTTATACTGTCCTCTCTATTTTATGCATCCGTCGCCCCCTCCACTTTACATCGCGCTGGATTGCGTAAAGGGCAACTGATACTATAATTTATCTAGCAACTAATCCACTAACTTGAACGCAATACGTATTTACCCATTGGTTATTCCTCTTATCAAGATAATTGGATTCAAACAATTCTCCTTCTACTACAACCAGTCTACCAATTAATTCTTCCACACTATTGTAGATGCTACCTGTAGTCATTCCATTAAATACAGTCGCTGTAATCTTTCAGAGTTTTCCTCTTTGCTGATTCACCACAGTAAACTTTAATACCTTCTCATTTTCAGTCTTACTTCTTCTATATGTCCTTCAAACTTTAATTGATTTATCATTTAGTCCTCCTATTAGGTTAAATTTATTAGCTAGTTTAGGTTTTGTTTTTCGTCCACACTATTGCCATTTATTGATTCATTCTTTCACTTTTAGCTTTTGGTACAGAACAGTGGTACAGTACATTTCAAAACCACACCTTCCTCAAACCTTTGATGTTACTAGCTTTCAGCCTATCGGTACAGTGGTACAGTAAAAATCACAAAACACTTCAAAGTTTCTTCAGCAGGCCAGTCTCTCTATTACCTATTATTATTTTCTACTTTTACTGTTTTTAACTGTCCCCTGTACCAACATAGCCTCTAGCCTTTGATATTACTAGGCTTCTTCGCGGTACAGTACTTTAAATTCAACTGTCTCCTTCTGTCCCACTAAAATGGGATGCTATAGCCTTTCAAAAAAGGTAATTTGTAATACCTTGATTTATTCTTCGCCCCATTAAATCTTAGCTGTTCCTGCTCATACCCCATAGCCGTTAATGCCTTACCTATCTTTACTGGCTTAAGCGTTTTTTGATGCTCCTCCAGCATATAGTTGCATAGGGCAGCACTTGTGATATAGCCCCATTGTTCTTCAGGCTGATTTAAGGGAAGGTATTCTTCAATAAGTAGCTGTTCATCTGATTTAACAATATAAGTTTTATTGCGCATGTTATTAAATATAATTTCCTCATTACTCATATAAGTTCTAGTCCCTTGCTGTAGTAGTTCCATTACTTCTCCCCACATCAAATCAATATCAATGGTGTGGTTATAGTCTAGCTTTTCTACCTCTAATACCACAAAGCGCCTACTTCCTGTATTATCACGCAAAAACTGGTCATCATTTACAGTACAGGCAAAGAATGTTCTTCTAGGATACTTTTCAGCCTTCCTACTATAGGGTGTTCTAAATTCATCATGTGTGGATGTAAGCCATGCTTTTAGGGCATCCCTATCCGATTTCTTCATTGTGCCACCTAATTCCCCCAGCTCACATAGCCAATACGATGTGGTTTGAATAATGTCATCCTTTTTACTAAGATCTAGTTGCACGCCATCTTTAAAGAATGTGGTTAAATATTTCTTTGGCATTAATGACCTTACCCAGCGTGTCTTTCCTAATCCTTGTGGGCCTTTTAGCACTAATGCGAACTCACTATTAAATTCACCTTTATTTAAGCCTATTTTAGCACCAGTTAATAACCACATTAGAATCATAGCTTCATTAAAGGCTATATCTTTCTTTGTGCAATTCTTTGTATAGGTAATCGTTTTAAGGAGTTTTCCTAATTCGCTAGATTGCTGTGTGCTATTTTTATATTTGTGATGTGCATATTCGAGGTACTGTCTGATTGGATTATAAGCATTCATATTGGCAATGCATGAAGTAAAGCCCCACAGATCATCTTTAGAAAGCACCAACCCTGTTCTTCTACAGTCACTATTGATTTGAGTTAAAAAGTCCTCATACATATACCAAGTGTGGTTGCTTTCTATTGTCTTCTTTAACTCATTATATTTAAGCTCAATACCTTTATTATCATAGAGTACTTTTAGATTCTCCCAAATTTTAAGTGGTGTTCCTTTAGAGTTGACTTCATACATTGTAGATGATGTTTCCTTCTCTTCTTTTAACTCTTCTACCTTCTCATTAAATAGTTGCTCTTCCCCCCTTCTTTTTGCCTCATCAAGCAGCATTTTATAGTTCTTCTCTCTCTTAGCTTTATCTTTTACCTTCAAAAAAGCATAAGATCTATTATCCTCAAAATTAATCTTGCTTAAGTCTAACTTAAATCCTTGCTTCTCCACTATTTTGCCCCTCCTTTGTAGTAATGTGGATTATAAAATCCTCCTGTATAGGTACTTAAACATTTATTAATCGTAATCTCTCCATACGTTCTACCACTTTGCCTTCTATCCCATTTAGACCTCATCAAGGCGCTTTCCCTAAAGAGTCTATCAATCTGTGTGGAGCTACCTCCTGTCCAAAAAATAAGATAATCCACTAAAGCCATATCATCTCTTGATGCATCTCCACATCCCCAGCCATAATAATAGAGATCATTGAACTTACTGTGCTTACTTGCCTTCTCTAGGACTTCACTATCTGAAAGAGATTCAAATTGGTTAGAGCCCAATAGTGTGGATGTAGGTCTTTTAGTTTCTTCTTTCTTGAGGTATTTATCTAAGAGTGGCTTAATGCTATCAGTACAATCTCTAAGTGTGGTATAGGGCTTAATAACTTTTCCTGTCATAGTAAAAAATCTACCCTTGTCATAACACTCAAAGTTACCTTTTCTACAGGCTCCTTGTGGCTTACTTCCTTTGCAAATTACATGGATACCCTTACCACTTGGTGAGACTTCGGCATAGCTGCCTAGTGTGGTTATCACTTCATTTACAACTGGATCTTCTATCTCTACTCCATCTATATCCACACCAAAGATACCATCCCCTAACATAAAGCCCAAGCCAGCATAATGCATAACCACACTCATAGCTGTATCATAATCACTCCATGTGCTAGGGTTATTACTTTGTGCCATACCACCAGTTCTAGCATTAAAGGGCTTTTTAGTGTATTTCCCTGTCTTTGCATCTAAGAAAATTCTATACAATACCCATCTATTCATCCTTTTAAGTTCTATTGGTACATTGCTATAATCCACTTTCTATCCCTCCTAGAATGGTAATGCATCGTCACCCCAATTTAATTCAGGTGCTTTTGTAGCTGCTACTGTATCCCTTTTTAATAAAACCGGTTTTGGAATAATAGCAGTTTTTACACTCTCTATATCTGTTGTATAGCGTAATGTGGTAAAAAACCCTGTATGACCTTCAATCTCGTATTCCTTCTCACCAAAGATGCCACCAAATAACTTGGCTCTCAGGTTATGTTCATTCCAATCCCATTTATAGCCTGTATTACTCTTTTCAATGTGGTGAATAAAAGTCTTGAAGTTCTTCTTGATTCTCTCATCCTTTTCACTGCCATCATCTTTAGGACAATTCAGCCTATATGTGCCTTTCCATTTCTTATCACCTTTTTGCTTTTCATATTGTTCTAGATAAAAGTTTTTATATGGGCCTTCTGCAATATCAAAATGAATCACTACTACATTCCCCCAGCCATAGACTTCTTCATTTGCATCTATAATCTTACAAACATAAGCACCAGCTGGTAGCTTTCTTTTTTCTCCCATAACTTGTGTTGTTTCATATCCATTCCATTTCTTCATTTTTATATTTCTCCTCTTCTTAATAGTTCTCTTAAATGATGTTGTAACGTTCTATAAATAAAGTCACCACTATAGGTGCTATTCTCTAAATACATAATCTTTAAGTCATATCTTGCTTCAAAGGCTTTCAGTGTTCCCATAAAAGACTGTGGTAGATATTTTGTGTTGTAGTTCTGCAGTAGAATATCTTCATACTTTGCATTCTCAATCAAAAGGTACATCTTCCCCTTGCCTTTTAAGAATTCGCTCTCTATGCGTTCTCTGCTTTGCGTAAAATTTCCACTTAGCTCATTCAGGTTTGCCTTACGTTCTATAACACACTTATCTTGGAGATAGATTGGCCTTTCTAGGTGTGGTAGATGAACCTTGAGCGTATAATCCCCAAAGTCCAGCTTTTCACAAACATATGGAATCTTTTTGGTTTTAAAATACTCAATAATATGTCCACATTTCTGCTCTCTTGTATCTACTACCACAGCAGCCTCTTTTAAGATTTCCTTGATTTCCTTATCTGAGTACCTAAACATCTAAAACTCCTCTAATACACGTAATACTGGTACAATATCATTGTCTATCTCATCCTCTTCAAAGGCTCCAAAAGGTGTCTTAGCTGTTGAGTTTTTGCTATGGGTTTCAAAGATATATCTGCCATCCTTGCATTTAGCTAATAGCACCACATTAAACTTAGATTCAGGCACTAGCTTATTAAGCTTCTTTCCTGTGGTTTTCATCCTAGTCCACATATAACCATCCTCTGTACGTTCTGTTTCACTGTGAGCTGTATAAATAATAGTTAGGTCATCTCTAAGATCACATACCACATCCAAGATGCTATAAATATAACTTGCTAAGTCTAGCCACTTATCAAAGTTCTTCTCCTTAGACCGTCTCATTTCTTCACCAATCATAATGCCATTTAAGGTGTCCACCACTATATACTTCAGATCACTCTTTTCACTAATGCCTTTCATCAGGGCTAATATCTTATTAGGATCATCTGTAGCAATGTAGTTTTTGTTAGCTGCATTATACTGTTGTCTGAAGCCTCTCCATGCACTTCCTTTCTTATCAGCATCAATATAATAAGTTTCTTTTGGGTCTAAATTTCTTAGTGATGTGGTTTTACCAGCACCTGATTCACCTATAATACAAATCGCTTTCGCCATATCCCTTTCTCCTTTTAGTATTTAATCTCTAATTCTTCAGCTTTTGTTACTGATATAAGCCCATCTATTTCAAGTGTTTCTCCTGTTTCTACATCCACAATGCCACAATCTGTAGGGACTAATCTCTTCTTAAAGTCAGCCCACTTAAAACTTAAGACCTCCTTGCGATTAATGAGCTCATCTCTATTGTTCTCCTTTGCCCATTCAAGAAGCTTGTCTCCATCCTTTTCAAAGTCCAATCTAGCTTTCTTGACAACCACTTCACCATTAAATAGTTTTACTTTCCTTTGTGTCTTTGTTTCGCTTTGTGGTACCTGTTCAAAAAGCACTCTAAGCTGTATCTGAAGCTTTTCTCTCTTCTCCTTTAAAAGATATTGTTTCTCTTCAAACCGTTCCTTTAATTGCTCTATTTGAGCCTTAAATAAAGCTTCTAACTCTAAAAGCTCATAATCTATCCCTTTAATGCTTTCTACTATATTATCCATTTCTACTTTAAGTTGGATTACTTGTGTATCTAATTCAATCCCTGTACTGTTAGCCATCCTAATCCACACTTCCCATCTTCATATTTTTAAGTTTTTTATATTGCATCACATACTGCTTACCTAATACATCCTCTTCACATAGATAACTCATAAGTTCAGTTATTAATGCTTCGTAGTGCTCTA
>JAHLFD010000087.1:0-5974 GCA_018883975.1 Candidatus Niameybacter stercoravium | reverse complement strand
ATATTGGCATAAAACTTGCAAAAATTGCTCTAGGAGGACCTATGTCTGAATTAACACGTTTTTCTCCCAAACAAACAATGGATAGTACAACTTTTCAAATTACACATTCAAAAGATACCTACTTACCTTATTTAGAACTTCATCATCATGATTTTTATGAAATCTACTTTTTTATCTCCGGCAATGTATCTATGTCTATAGAAGGAAAACATTATAAGCTTTTACCTGGTGATATGATTTTAATTAATACTTTAGAGCTTCATCAAGCACTCATCCATGATCCCGCTATACCTTATGAGCGCATTGTCCTTTGGGTTAATAAATCTTTTTTAAAAAGCTTATCTACCCCTCTTACTAATTTAGAAAGCTGCTTTTCTACTTATACCTCTAGTAATAATCTTTTAAGATGCACAGAGTCTATTATTGATGCCATACATATTACACTAAAAAAAATTCTCGAAGCTAAAAAAGCTACCTCCTTCGGTAGCGATATTCTTTATCATACTTATTTAACAGAACTTCTCGTCCTTATTAATAGAGCTTTTGAAAATACCCAGGCCTCCTGTATCTATCAGCATCACTATAGTGAGCTTGTCTCAAATTGTATTGAATATATTCATGACCATATTGAAGAAGAGCTTAGTTTAGATACACTTGCTCAGACGCTTTATACAAGTAAATATCATCTTATTAGAGAATTTAAGAAATATACAGGCCTTACTGTTCATAGGTATATGATTAAGAAAAAATTAGCTTTCTCCAAAGAACTTATTTTAAAAGATTACGCTATTAGTGAGGTATATAAACGTTGTGGTTTTGGGGATTACTCTAATTTTTTTAGGGCTTTTAAGCAAGAATACGGCATGACACCTAAAGAATTTTACTCTACTTCTATACAGAAATGAATTTAATCATTATTTCATATAAAAAGGCACCTTTAATAGGTGCCTTAAATGCTTCATAAAAGAGAAGTTTATTTAACTCATAAATTTAGTTTTTTAATCCTGTAAGATCAGAGCATACTTCAATCTGCCCATTACCTTGTATGATATTTGCTTTAAACTCATCATAAAGTTCAATGTTTGAAAATGTTTTTAACTCTATCATTTTATTCTCAACACTATTAATAATCAAATCCATTGTTCCTTTATGATTAAAGACACATCCAAACATGTTAATCTTAGTTTTAAGGTAATCTGGCATAGCTTTATTACCATGAAAATGAATAGGATTATGATTAAGGCTAGAGTGTGAAACTGTAATAACATTCATAGGTGTTCCTATAGATAAGAAAGCTTTCTTTTCATCATGCAACACTCTAATATTTTCAAAAGTAAGCTGCTCCTGACTCGGCACCTTGGAACCTGGATAGTAAGACCTACTATATCTATCGTTATCAAAATGCACAGAGAATCCAATCCGTGCCTTACTTAAAAAGATATTACGGAAAATAACATTCCTCACCCCTGCTGTATAAGTCACATCATCTTGAACCATTACCCAGTGTATGCCATCTAAAACTGCTGTCCCACTTTCATGACTTGGCTCTGTATGAGATGTATATATTTTCCCATCTGCATCTTCTCTTACACGATAAAGTCTATGATGTGCAACAACAGTATCTGATTTTTGAACTTCCATACCTGGCTGCCAATCTCTCCATGCTCCAGCTAAGATACGGCAAAAATAACCTGTAGTTTTCTCAGCATCTAAGTCATGACAATTTTCTACGATACCGTCTTCAATCCACCCTAACTCTGGATTTCCTACATCATAATCATGCCCATTGAGTGCTATGGCATCATCAAACGTTTCAAATACACCATTACTGATTCTGAAACGCTTACCTCTTCCTAAGTGGACCCCATCTTTATCTCCTTTAATCATGATATTATTAATAATAATATCTTCAAAAGTACACACATGAATACCATATTGCAATGCACCTAGATCCATGCAGCGGAATCCCTCAATTTTTAAATCTTTAATATAGAAAAAAGCAATCTGCCCATGAAGCCCAAATACCTCTTTAAAGGTACGTACATCTATACCATTTACAATAATATGTAAATTTTCAATACTAATATGTTCATCATAGGTTTTGGTTAAGGCCCCTTTATTTAGTATAACGTGCGTAAAAGTGCCCTGTTCATCTACTTTTTTAATAAAAACATTATTCCCACATACGAGGGACGTATGACTCCCAATATATACTGTTCCTGCTAACTTATAGGTACCAGGGCGGCTTATAACAATCGTCCCTCCCCTATCTAAAGCTTTTTGGAGTGCTTTAGTGTTTTCAATTCCACTTGCTTCAGGTAAGAAGCCAAACTCTGCTGGATTCACAAAAAAACTTTTGTATGCTTCGTATTTCATCATTTACATTATCCTTTAGTCATTTTATTTATTCAGAATATAAATATTCTAAATAAATTTTATCATACTTTTAAATAATTCTAAACTCTTATCATATAGAACCTTCTCTTCTTTATTTACAAAACGTATGGCTTTATTTTGCGCACCAATATGTATATACAGCTTCCCCGTCATTGATAAATACTTCAATGGTCTTGGTATCTTTAAGTATGCTGATATGATTAATGTTTCCTTCATACTGCAAAGGAAATGGGAATGCATTATTTTGAGTAATAATTTCCATACCATTTTCTGACCTTACGACGATTTCATCTGTTTCTTTTAATAGATGTCTAGCCTCTTGAACAGGATAAATGCAGAGCTTTCCATCCATCATTTTGATTTCGCATGGTATGGTTAATGCACCAGCTGAATCTTCTCCCTCATCAAGTTCTTGATGCCAATGATAGAGCCAGCCTATTATGATTCTACGATTTTGGTTATCTAAAAAGGTTTGCGGTGCATAAAAACTAGGACCTACTTCAGGTGTGTGAAAAGAAATTGGGGTAAATTTTGTTCCATCAAAATCTCCATATATGAACATGGTAGAATGTGTTTTCCTTCCTATTTGTGAGAATAATAGAAGATACTTATCTTCAAAAGGGAAAAAATCAGGACACTCTAAAATCTCCCCATATTCTGCACCCTCTAAAAGCACACCAACATATTGCCAGTCAAATAAGTCTAAAGATTTATAAAGGAGTATTTTACCAATGCCATCTTTTCCTGACCCACATACCATGTAATAGGTATCATTGATTTTAGTTACTTTTGGATCTCTAAAATCTCTACTACCATCTATCGGAAATTCACGAATAACTGGGTTGCCTTCATATTTTTCAAAAGTTATGCCATCCTTACTTATGGCTATTGATTGGGTCTGTCCAAGCTCCTTTGATACAGATGTATAGAATAAATACAATACATCATCCTTAACAATAGCACTTCCTGAAAAACAACCATCACTATCTTCATAGCATTTATCTGGATAAAGAGCGATAGGAAGCTCTTCCCAGTTCACTAAATCATGACTTACAGCGTGTCCCCAATGCATAGTTGACCAATGTGTTGCAAAAGGGTTATGTTGGAAAAACGCATGATATTTTCCTTTAAAATAAATTAATCCATTGGGATCATTCATCCATCCCTTCTTAGGCTCAAAGTGATACTTTAATCTTTCACGCATAACACATTTCTCCTTTTTAGCAAATTTAATAGAAAATGCCTTAAAGTCATTATATACTTCACCTTATCATTTGTACACATTATTCTTAATTATTAGTTAATTAGTTGTATTTGTAATCTTATACCCTACCCGCTTCCAAAATACAAACTTAAGATACAGCTTGCTTATCTATCTATAAAAAAAGCACTTAAAGAATCATTCCTTTAAGTGCTTTACTTTTTATATTTTAGATTATACCAAGTCGCTGTTTTGCCTCAGGCAATACCTTGAAAAATGCAGTATAAAAGTCTTCTCCCTCTTTTACTTCTATACGATAAAAGGTATCTAGTATATACTTATTCATTTCTTCTAATTCTGCTTCATCATATACAAACTTCATTCTAAACCTAAGGGCTTTTAATAATTTGTACCATGCCAAGATAAAAGTCTTGTTTTCATTATAATTTGCAATGCCAATCCATTCGCTCACTTTGATTTCTTTTAAGTCTGGCATAACACATGTTCCTACTTGTAAGAAATATTTAAAGTCATCATTCTCATAAACTCTACCAAGTGGAAACAGTCTACAAATATTCGGGCGATGTCCATGTATACTACATCTACCTAATTCATTTAAAAAGCTACAATGCTCTGTTTCTCCCTCCATCTTGAGATAAGGTAACATCATTTTATTGTTTTTTTGAAGTGCTAGTTTATTGCCTAATAGCTCATCAAATGATATTTTAAGATGATTTACTATTTCATAAGCATCAAATGGTGTTAGCTCCACTAAGTCTCCTACCCTATGACAGCACGTATAACATCCGTTACATCCACATGTATCTGCTTTTACATAGTCTTCTATATCATATAGTTTACCGTCTGAAATGCCTTCTAACGTTTTTAGTGTTCTCATATTTTTTCCTTTCTTGATCTTTGTCTTACAATAATTATAATGCAAAACCCCATACTATTTCTACAACTTCATATTCTATTTATTTTGTTTCTACACTCTATCCCTTGCATAACCTAAAAGGCTTAGAGGTTTTCAATTCCTCTAAGCCTTAGTTCTACGTTCCTTATTTCACTCATTTTATAATTATCTCCACTGGCTCTATTCCTATTATGATTTGTAACAAGTCCTCATTAGTGCTATATATGCAAGCATCCCTTAGTAAGCAGGAAAGGTCAAATAGCCTTTTGGCAGACAACATTGTCTAAACTATGGATTATAGTTAAGAATAAAGCAATGTATAAAGGAATCTCCAATTATACAGGCAGAATGTCCCCAACACAGAAAGCGTTATATATACTGCGGCCTCATTTACCTGTAATGAAAAATGAGTAGCTTCTTTTCTCTTAAAAACTTTTGTAAATACCTTCCATATAATAAATCCCATAATGGTACCTATTGTATTCATTATTAAATCATCTACATCAGTTAGCCTTCTATTAAATAACTGAGCTATTTCAATAGCCAGTGAAAATCCTACTCCTGTAACCAAGACCCCTACACCATTTCTGAAGCTTTTCCAAATGAGAGGCAATAAAAACCCTAATGGCATAAACATGATAATATTTAAAATATGTGTCATAAAACCACCTGCCTGAAAAGGAATCAGATTGATTTCTTCTAATCTAATAATGGTGTCATATTTTCCTATATCCCATATACTCCCTATCCCTGCTTTGTTTAAAGCTAAGTATAAATATATAAGAAAAATATAGACCCATATAAAATGTTTAATTAAAATTTTTCTCTGTATATCTGAATGTGTTTTTACTAAAATGCTCTGATATATCATGCATGGTACAAATACACATAACATTTGATATAAGAAATCTATCAACGATACTGTTAAATAGTTATCCATATTTTTCTCCTTACTTTAATCAAAAATCTGTCTACTCCTTCAAGTATGCCAGCTAACTCTTACAATAACCTTAATACAATTATTAAGCTTTATTAAGAATCTCGCCGTATATACCCCAATAAAAAACAGCCTAAAGTCATTATAAACTTTAAGCTGCCTTTCAATTTTCACTTATTTTCTCCTATATTTGGGCATTGTATTTTAATGCTTTTTCTCCTATTTTTTTTAAAAAGATGACGCATTTTAGATACTCATCCGTATATAAATAGTGTTAGGTAAATAAAGAACTATCATTTAGGGAGGAATTACAAATGAAAAATCTTAGATACTGTCCAGAACTGAATACTATTACAGGAAGCGTTACAGCGAGCTTACTGATGTGCCAACTTGAGTATTGGTTTAACAAGAAAGGAAATAAACCTTTTTATAAGTTTCTAGGGCCATGTGAAGATGAA
Source organism: Candidatus Niameybacter stercoravium (assembly GCA_018883975.1). Lineage (GTDB taxonomy): Bacteria > Bacillota > Clostridia > Lachnospirales > Cellulosilyticaceae > Zhenhengia > Zhenhengia stercoravium. The sequence continues at coordinate 65 of JAHLFD010000087.1, read as the reverse complement.
CACTATCATATAGGTGATAGCTGGACAGAGGAATTAGGTTTTACAAAGGCTGAGTTTCGTACAGC
>JAHLFD010000086.1:0-4311 GCA_018883975.1 Candidatus Niameybacter stercoravium | reverse complement strand
AGGTAAGTCTACGCTTATCAACTTACTTATGAGACTCTATGGTGTAACAGAGGGAAGTATTGAGATAGATGGCATTGACATTAGAAAGTTTTCTCAAAAATCTCTAAGAAGTCAAATAGGGGTTGTGCTTCAGGAGACGTTCCTATTTGAAGGTACTATTTTAGATAACATTGCTTATTCTAAGCCTGATGCGACTTTTGAAGAAATTATAGAAGCTGCTAAAATCGCTAATGCTCATGAGTTTATTGTAAAATTACCAGATGCTTATCATACAGTAATCGGTGAGAGAGGTTATACCTTGTCGGGAGGCGAAAGGCAGAGAGTGGCTATTGCAAGAGCTGTGCTTCATCACCCTAAAATTCTTATACTGGATGAAGCTACTTCAGCACTGGATACACAGACTGAAAAGAAAATACAAGAAGCACTAGATAGAGTCATTGAAGGCAAGACAACCTTTGCCATTGCCCATAGACTTTCAACACTTAAGAAAGCAGATCGCTTAATTGTACTTAATAAAGGAACTATTGAAGAAATAGGTACTCATGAAGAACTTATGAAAAATGAGTCTGTATATTATAACCTTGTTATGGCACAAAGACAGACTGCGCATATTAAACAATAATGAAATCAAACAAACACAAAGAGGGGAAAATAAAGTGAGTAATAGACCTAATATCGTTCTCATTGTAGACGACCAACATAGAGGAGACTGTCTAGGGATAGCAGGACATCCTGATGTTAAAACACCTTATTTAGATAGCTTAGCTATGCGCGGTACCTTATTTGAAAACGCTTATTCAGCATGTCCGACATGTATTCCGGCAAGAGCTGCACTTATGACGGGGATGGCACAGGAAAATCATAAACGTGTAGGCTATAGAGATGGTGTGGCATGGGATTATGAACATACATTAGCAGGCGAGCTTAGTAAAGCTGGTTATTATACACAATGTGTAGGGAAAATGCATGTAAGCCCACTTCGTAATTTGCTAGGCTTCCATCATATTGAGCTTCATGATGGTTACTTACATCATAATCGCTATGCTAATGTACCTTACTATGAAAGTCAAAAAGTAGCAGATGATTACCTTTACTGGCTTAAAGAAGAAAAAGGCATTAGCTGTGATGTGACAGATACAGGACTTGAATGCAATTCGTGGGTAGCAAGACCATGGATGTATGAGGAGCAAACTCATCCAACTAACTGGGTTGTTAATCGTTCATTAGATTTCTTAAGAAGAAGAGATAGAAGTAAACCATTCTTTCTTATGACGTCTTTTGTAAGGCCTCATCCACCATTTGATGCACCAAATTATTACTTTGACCTTTACAGACATAAAGAGCTTCAGCCACCTCATATTGGAGACTGGGCTGATACTGAAACATATAAGAGATGGGGTAGAGTATTTGATTCTTCAGAAGGTATTGCAGATCCAGAACTTGTAAGAGAAGCACAAATTGGTTACTATGCATGTATTACACATATGGATCATCAAATTGGTAGGCTTATTCAAGCCTTAATTGAAGAAGGTGTTTACTATAATACGGTTATTTTATTCGTTTCAGATCATGGTGAGCTTTTAGGTGATCATCATATGTGCAGAAAGACAAGACCGTACCAAGGTAGTATTAAAGTACCATTTATCTTATCAGGTCCAGAACACCTAGTAGGACCAGGTGGCAGACGTGAGCAAAAAGTGGTAGAACTTCGTGATATTATGCCAACTTTATTAGACTTTGCAGATGCGCCTATTCCAGATAGTGTAGATGGAGAAAGTGTACGTAACTGTAAAGAAAAAGAATGGCGTAAAGTGCTTCATGGAGAACATTCTGGTGGACATATGGGGAATCATTACCTTGTAAGTGAGCAGTATAAATATATTTGGTATACACAAAGTGGCAAGGAGCAGTTCTTTGATTTAGAGAAAGATCCTCATGAGTTACATAACTTAATAGAAGATGAAAATTATCAAACACATATTACAGCATTTAGAGAAGAAATGATTAAAACTTTAAAAGATAGACCAGAAGGTTATGTGCAAGAAGGTAAACTTCAAAAAGGTTGTGAAGAAAGAACTTTATTATAATACAAAAGAGCTACTATGTTTTCATAGTAGCTCTTTCTATAATATATTATTTACTTCTTACAAGAGATACAGACTGGGCAATGTCTATTAAAGATGCATCTCCGTAGATTTTAATTAATAGCTCTATTTGTTGTAATACTTCACGAATGTTTCCCGATACGCTCATGACTAAACTCTCCTTCAAATTTCATGTTATAAAAAGATTATAGCATAAATCGAACAAGTGTTCTATAGTTTTTTTGACAAGAAATAAAAAAATCTGGTATAATAAATTGTATAACATAGATAAAGGAGATTTGACGTGATTACATTAAAACAGCTTAAAGATGAGATACTTGTTTATGATATTATTAATTTTGTAGATGAAGAAGGTAAGCATATTGAATGCGTAGAAGTAACGCTTACAGATCGTGTTATAGACGTGTATATGGATACAAAGGAAGTTAATATCGGTATTATTGCCAAGAAAATTCTAGAACAAGGTTTATATAAAGAAGATTAAAATAAGAAAGAGGTTCTGCTTGACATTTATATATGTAATATCATATAATAAAGAAGCAGTTAATATGTATTTATAAATTTCACATGTTGTTAGAGATTATATAATGCTTATTTCGTGCTTATCTAATCTGTAATAACATGTGAATTTTTTAGTTTACTGTGAAATTTTATTAGGAGGTACCATCATGAACAAAGGTACAGTTAAATGGTTTAACGCAGAAAAAGGTTTTGGTTTCATCGCTAGAGAAGAAGGTGACGATGTATTCGTACATTTCTCAGCAATCACAGGTGAAGGTTTCAAAACTCTTGAAGAAGGTCAAGCTGTAAGCTTCGATATTACTCAAGGACCACGTGGCGCTCAAGCAGAAAACGTAGTTAAATTATAATAATAATGATAAGAGGTAGAGCTTAGGCTCTACCTTTTTTTAGTGTTCACAGTATGTTTATTGTAGAACAGGTATGAATGTGATAAAATAGGCAAATAATGAGAACATTTAGAGATGGCTTACAGAAGAAGAGGTGAAATAGAGTGAGTTATTTATTCGGTCTTATTCAGAGTATATTTAGCTTTGGATTTACTTTAATAACAATGATTTTTACAATTATTCTTGCGTTCGTTATCGCAGGAATAGCTGCTTTTAAAGGAAGAAATCCTCTGTTTTGGGGGATACTAGGATTCTTTTTTCCATGGATTATTTTTATTATGCCTTTTATACCAAGAAAAGTACCTAAGTTCACAGGAGATTTAAGGTATCATGAAGCATTTAGAGGGAAAAATCCAGTTGTAGCATCTATTATGGCATTATCAGCTATTGTAGCCAAATCAGATGGTAACATTAGCCGAGATGAAATTAAAGTAGTTAAACAGTTTGTTGTAAAAACTTTTGGACTATCTTACGAGGCACTTAACAGTTATGCAGGTGCATTTGAGTATGGAAAAAATCATCCTGAAGACTATAAAGAATTTACACGTATGATTACAAGCTATTACAATAGAAGAGATATTTTGGTTGCTATTGCTTACTTGCTCGTAAAAATTACAATGCAGGATGGGACAAGTATGTCGGCAGCGGAAGATGAGCAAGTACGAAGCATTTTAGCTGAATTAGGCATTAGTATGTATGAATATGAAAGTATTAAAGCATCCTTTAGACAAGAACGATATAACTATGATTATAGTAACTATGGTCAGCATGGTTATAATCAGTCAAATAGTAGTGGTTTTCGCACGCAGGGGGCACAATCTCTTACTAAGAAGTATGCAGATGTGCTTGGTGTAGATGAGAATGCTAGTTTATCTGAGATTAAAAAAGCTTATAGAAAGCTAGTAAAAGAATACCATCCAGACAAAATGGCTGCAGAAAGTATGCCAAAGGAGTATGCTGACTTTGCCAATCAGAAGATTATTGAGATTAATGAAGCTTATGAGTATTTGAAGAATTTGCGAGAAAATGGATAAAAATTTTAAAGAGATGTACAGAATAAAAATTTGTACATCTCTTTAAAATTTAAGGAAATCTTTACAGGATGCTAAAACTTTGATAAAATTTATACGTTGTAATAAGTATGTAATAAATTTAATATAAACAAAATAATTCCAGGGACTAAAGAAGGAACGCACATGAAGGACTTTTTAACCAATATAAAATCGAGCAAACATACATATAAAATTATAGCTGGTATTGCAGTTGTGGGACTGACCTTTGCTATAGTTGGCATGCAA
>JAHLFD010000085.1:0-5822 GCA_018883975.1 Candidatus Niameybacter stercoravium | reverse complement strand
GTCCAATACCATGCCTGCACAGAGCTGATAACGCTCTACAGCCTTTTTAGAAAGTCCAAATCCAAATGCTCCATTAATGAATACTGAACATCTGTTAGGATCTTTTTTCTGCTCTTCAATTGCTGTAATTTCATAATTCATAGTTCCCTTAAATCCTTCCCAATTTTTTCAATTTCTAAACGTTTTTTTCCTTGGCTACTTAGGTAATTATGGCAGCATTATTTAGTTTTTATATAACAAAAAAGGATATAACATGGAAACGACTTGTTATATCCTTTACTATTAATCTTCTAAATCTAACATCATTTCTTCAGCATCTACATCTTGCCCATCATAGTTTCCTTCTTGCATTTTGTTGATACCATAATGTTCACGTACAGCCATTTCAATCTCTCTAAGAAGATCCTCATTTTCTTTAAGGAATACTTTAGCATTTTCTCTACCTTGCCCAAGTCTTATATCTCCATAAGAATACCATGCACCACTTTTATTAACAATATCAATATTACTTGCTAAATCCAGTACATCACCTTCTTTAGAAATACCTTCACCATACATAATATCAAATTCTGCTTGTTGGAAAGGTGGGGCTACTTTATTTTTAACAACTTTTACACGTGTACGGCTACCAATAAACTCATTGCTTTGTTTAAGTGTTTCGATTTTACGTACATCTAAACGCACAGATGCATAGAATTTAAGAGCACGCCCACCTGTAGTTGTTTCATTACTTCCGAAAGTAATTCCTACTTTTTCACGTAATTGGTTAATAAAGACTACTGTACATTTTGATTTATTCACTACACCTGTAAGCTTTCTAAGGGCTTGTGACATAAGTCTTGCTTGAAGACCCATATGAGAGTCACCCATATCTCCCTCAATCTCTGCGCGTGGTACAAGTGCTGCAACAGAGTCTACAATAACAAGGTCAATCGCACCTGAACGTACCATTGTTTCTGCAATTTCAAGGGCTTGTTCTCCATTATCTGGTTGTGAAATATAAAGTTCATCAATATTTACACCTAATTTTTTAGCATAAGCTGGGTCTAATGCATGCTCAGCATCAATGAAGGCTGCAATGCCTCCCATTTTTTGAACTTCTGCAATCATGTGAAGTGTAACGGTTGTTTTACCAGAAGACTCAGGTCCATACACCTCAATGATTCTTCCACGTGGCATTCCCCCAACCCCAAGGGCTATATCTAAACTTAATGAACCTGTTGGAAAAGTAGATACACTTGTTTCTGTTGCTTCTCCTAGCTTCATAATAGAGCCTTTACCAAATTGTTTTTGAATTTGAGCTATAGCTGCATCTAAAGCTTTTTTTGATTCGTTATTCATCATCTCACCTCTTCATCTAATCGAACATTTGTTCTGTACTTATTATAACTAATTTTTTTCCTAATAGCAAGTACTAATTATTTAAGTTTTTATAGAGTTGATAAAGTGTATGTTTGACTGCCTGCAATCGTATAGATTGTCTATTGCCCTGCAAATGTAATTCATAAACAAAAGTCTCGTCTGGCAATGCTATACCAATATAGACAAGCCCTACAGGTTTTTCCTCTGTACCGCCATCAGGCCCTGCAATACCTGTTGTAGCAAGTCCAATATGAGCCCCTGCAGCTTGCCTTATGCCCTCTGCCATTTCCTTAGCTGTTTCATAACTTACTGCACTAAATTGATTTAAAGTCTCTTCCTTAACATGAAGATACTTCATCTTGGCTTCATTACTATAAGTAACTATACCTTCCTTAAAATAATTGGAAATGCCACCACAATTAACTAATGTTCCAGCCAGTAATCCTCCTGTACAAGATTCAGCCGTTGTTATGCTATATTGCTTAGTTTGTAGAAGTTTCAAAATATTCTCTTCTATTGTTTCTTCATTATAACCAATTATATACGGTCTTAATCGCTCTTCTATCTTATTTTTATAACTCTCAGCCTCTTGCCTAGCTGCTTCTATACTTGTTTTCCAAGTACAAATACGAATGATAATTTCTAAATTACCTACATAAGATGCTATTAGTGTATCTTCAAATTCACCCAATAGATCTCCTGTTAATTGTGCAAGATGACTTTCTCCTATACCAAAACATTTTATATCTAAAGTATAATAAACCTCTTTTAGATCCTTCTCTAAATAGGGACAGACTTCATTGTTAAACATAGGAATAAGTTCATTTGGAGGCCCTGGTAATAAGAAAACTTTTTTGTTTTCTATCGGAATCATACACCCTGGAGCTGTTCCGTTATTATTGTCTAAAATATATGCATCCTCCGGAAAATATGCCTGCTTACGGTTATTTTCCGGTGTTATACGATTTGTTTTTGCGAAGTAGGTTACAATTCCTTCATAAATAGAAGGATAAAATACGAGTGGCTTCTTAAGATACTGACACACTGTTTCTTTAGTTAGATCATCCTGAGTTGGCCCTAGTCCACCTATTATAAAAATATACTCTGTATGACTTAATGCATGAGCTAAAGCTTCTTCAATATCCTCTTTAGAATCCCCTACTGCAATATGGTATTTAACCCCTATACCGTATTCTTTAAGACGTTTTGCAATATAACTTGCATTTGTATTAACTGTATGTCCCATAATGACTTCATTACCTACAGCAAGTATTTCAGCTTTCACTTTTTCATCCCTCTCAAAAAAAATAATAGGGAGATATTTATCTCCCTATTAGTATAACACTATTTTTACTTAAGTATAGCAATTATTATAGATCTTGTGGTAAGAGCTTGTTAAGAATTACACCAAATAAGGCTGCAATGGCAAGTCCTGAAATGGTAATATTTCCCCACATAGGCACATCAGATACACCAATACCTACTACAAAAATAACAGCTGCAATAAGTAAGTTACGGCTATGTTTAAAATCAAGTTGTTCTTCAACTAGTGTACGTACACCTACTGCTGCAATCATTCCAAAGAGTACAATACTAATACCACCCATAACAGCACCTGGAATGGTATTAACAAGTGCTGTAAACTTACCACATAAGCTTAAACCAACAGCAAAAAGCGCTGCAATACGAATAATTTTTGGATCATATACTTTTGTAACAGCAAGTACACCTGTATTTTCACCATAAGTTGTATTAGCTGGTCCACCTAAAAGACCTGCTGCAACAGTAGCTAAACCATCACCTAAAAGTGTTCTATGAATTCCTGGATTTTTAAAGAAATCTTTCCCTACAACCGCACCATTTGTTGTAATGTCTCCAATATGTTCAATAAATACAACCAGTGCAATAGGCGCTATTGCTAATATTCCTACTAATGCATCTTGATTAAAGGCTGGCAAAGTCATCATTTGACTAAAAGCTTCTTCCGAGAAACCTATCCAGCTTGCTTCCATAATAGGTGTTACATCAATCATTCCCATTGCTAAACAAACTACATATCCCATTACAACCGCAATTAAAATAGGAATCATTTTAAAGAAACCTTTTGCCCAAATAGAGATGGCAATAACAATACATACAACTAATATAGCAACAAGTACTTTTTCCATATCTAAAGGTAATACAATACCCATGTTTTGAATGACTTCAATTGGTAAATCTGCTGGAATACCAGCTGGAAGATTTGCAAGTAGATTTTCTGGTGTACTATCAATACGCAGCATATTAATAGCTGTTGGGCTTAACCTAAGGCCAATAACCATAATCATAGGTCCTACTACAATTGGTGGGAAGAATGATTTAACCTTTTCTACCCCTACAAGTTTAATAATACCTGCCATCATTATATATACAAATCCTGTTGCAATAATACCTGTTTTCACAACACCAATGCCATATTGTGATAAAACAAGGCTGATAGCACTGATAAACGCAAAGCTTGAACCTAAAAATACTGGCACAATTCCTTTTGTAACAGAATGAAATACGAGCGTACCTATACCTGCTGCTAAAATAGCAATACCTGGATTAAGTCCCGTAAGCATGGGTACAAGTACTGTTGCTCCAAACATTGCAAGCACATGCTGCATGCCTAAAATAACTTTTTTACCTGTTGAAATTTGTTCCACTTCAATCCCTCTCTCTTATTAAATTTTCTTATTTAGTTTCTAGTAAAACACAGCTTTCTCCATCTATTGATTGGATTTTAACATGTACAATTTCCTTCTTAGAAGTAGGAATATTTTTCCCTATAAAATCTGCACGAATAGGAAGTTCTCTATGTCCCCTATCAATAAGCGTTGCTAATTTAATATAACTTGGTCTTCCCAAATCCATCAGTGCATCCATTGCAGCACGCACTGTACGACCTGTATAAATAACATCATCTACTAAAATAACTGTTTTGTCATTAATATCATGAATACTGCTTTCCCCCGCTAAAGGTTGTGTATACTTTTTCTCTAAATCATCACGGTAAAAAGCAATATTAATTTTCTCAACGGGTACTTCTACATTTTCAATCATCTTAATTTTGTCTGCAAGTATTTGTGCAAGAGGTACTCCCCTTGTCTCAATCCCCACAAGTATAATATTTTTAGCCCCTTTGTTTGCTTCAAGAATTTCATGTGCTATACGTGTAAGTGCACGATTCATAGCGAGTTCATCTAATAATACTTTAAATGCCATGAAAATTTCCTCCTTCTCTTGTCCATAATCCTCAAAATAAAAAAGCTTCCTACACCTGTAAGAAGCTTTTTAGATATACATATTTCAATACTGCTTTTAAGCAATATGAATTGATCTATTAACCGATCTGTACATCCTTATTAGCCTCGCGGACTACTTTAAAGGATTTTATCAGTTTGACCTTATCACATCTTTCTTAATCTGTCAAGTATTGTCTGAAAATAGCCTGGTAAGTCACTATTAAATTCTACATATTGTGAGGTGGTCGGGTGTTCAAATCCTAATACTTTAGCATGTAAAGTCTGTTTTGTAAGTCCCCACATAGATTTTTGAGGTCCATAAATAGGGTCTCCTAAAATAGGATGTCCTATACTTGCTAAATGTACTCTAATTTGATGGGTTCTTCCTGTAAATAGTGTAAGCTCTACGTAAGAAAACTTATCAAATTCCTCTAAAACTCTATAGTGTGTTTTCGCATAACGTCCATCGTTTACAATAGCCATTTTCTTACGATCCTTTGGTGATCTACCAATAGGCTTTTCAACAATGCCTTCTTTTTCTTTAAAAGTTCCATATACAATAGCATGATATTTACGTGTAATATGATGATCTTTTAAAAGTGAAGATAAAGCTAAATGGGCTTTGTCATTTTTAGCAATCATTAAAACACCTGATGTATCCTTGTCAATACGATGTACAATACCAGGACGTACTTCTCCATTAATACCAGAAAGCCCATCTTTACAATGATAAAGAAGCGCATTCACTAGTGTTCCTGTGTAATTGCCCGGTGCAGGATGCACTACCATATCCTGTGTCTTATTGACAATAATAAGATCATCATCTTCATAAAGAATTTCTATTGGAATATTTTCAGCAATAATATCTACCTCTTTAGGCTCAGGAATAGCCACCGTAATACAATCACCTTGTTTTACTTTGTAGCGTGCTGGCTGCACTACACCATTAATTAAAATATTACCTTCTTCTATTTGTTTTTGTAAAAAAGAACGTGTATAGTCAGTTAAAACTTCACCTAAATATTTATCTAGCCTTTGCCCACTCTCTTGGACATATAATTCTAATGCTTCATTCATTGTCTATTCCTCGTTGTCAATTAATTCTTGTTCCTCTTGTTCTATATTACCAAACAATAAAATAGGGAAGAGTAAAATCACTCCTACCACTACACACATGTCTGCCACATTAAATAC
>JAHLFD010000084.1:0-2698 GCA_018883975.1 Candidatus Niameybacter stercoravium | reverse complement strand
ATCATCAGCAAATCTGAAATCCATAGTTCTTGTTAGTCGATTTGTACTTAAAAGCTCTACCTTTACCGTATCTCCTAAGCGGTAAATCTTCTTCGTATGTTCACCAATCCATCTATGACCTGGTTCATCATAGATATAATAGTCATCATCCATTTCACTTACATGAACAAGACCTTCAACTGTATTTGGAAGTTCTACATAAACGCCCCATGAAGTTGTTCCTGTTACAACACCATCGAAGATTTCACCTATATGACTTTCCATATATTCTACTTTCTTAAGCTTAATTGTCTCTCTTTCTGCCTCTTCTGCTCTTCTTTCACGCATTGAAGACTGTTTAGCCACCTCTGTCACATGGTCAAACATTTTCTTTTCCTTTTCTCCATGCATCTTGCCATGTAAATTGTATTTGATAATACGATGAATCTGAAGGTCTGGATAACGTCTGATAGGAGAGGTAAAATGGCAATAATATTTAGCAGCAAGACCAAAGTGCCCTGTACATTCACCACTATAGCGCGCTTGCTTCATAGAACGAAGAAGAAGACGGCTAATAATGTTCTCTTCTGGTTTACCCTCAATCTCTTCTAAGATTTTCTGCATATCTTTTGGATGGGTTTTCGTATGACCTTTTACTGTATAGCCAAAGTTCGTTAAAAACTCTCCTAATGCTTCAATTTTTTCTGGGTCTGGATCCTCATGGGTACGATATACGAAAGGTTTCTCTTGCCAGAAGTAATCTTCAGCTATGGTTTCATTTGCAAGAAGCATGAACTCTTCAATAATACGTGTTGCTACATTTCTATCGTAAGGCTTAATGTCTATTGGATGACCTTCCTTATCTAAAATAACCTTTGTCTCTTCAAAATCAAAGTCTACAGCCCCACGTTTCATGCGTTTATCTCTTAAAATAGCTGCAAGTTCTTCCATAGTTTCAAACATAGGTACAAAGTCTTTATATCTTGCTATAAGCTCTTCATCATGGTCCATTAAGATTTTCTTAACCTGTGTATAGCTCATACGTTCATCTATCTTAATAACTGTTTCAGCAATTTCATGGCTTTGTACATGACCATTTTGGTCTACTTCCATAATACAGCTTAATGCTAGGCGGTCTACCCCTGCATTAAGTGAACATAAACCATTACTTAATTTATGGGGAAGCATTGGAATAACACGGTCTACTAAGTAAATACTTGTGCCACGTTCAAGAGCTTCCTTATCTAATGGTGCTTTTTCTTTTACATAATGGGTAACATCGGCAATGTGTACGCCTAAACGGAATCTACCATTTTCCAATTTCTCAATAGAGATGGCATCATCTAAGTCTTTAGCATCTTCACCATCAATCGTTACCATTGGTACATGTCTAAGGTCCATACGGCCTCTTTTATCTTTATCTGCTACTTCAGCTGGTATCTGCTCTACTTCTTTCATGACTTCATCTGGGAACTCTGTTGGCAGGTCAAACTGATAAATAATAGATAGGATATCTACACCTGGGTCATTAATATGCCCGAGAATCTGTACGATCTTACCTTCTGGATTACGCTTTTCTTCTGCCCAATCTATAATCTCAACGAGTACCTTATGTCCTGTAACTGCTCCCTTAGAAAATTTCTTTGGAATAAAGATATCCCTTGCATATTTACTTTCATCCGGCACAACAAATCCAAAATTCTGACTTTCCTCATATCTTCCTACGATACATTGAGGACCACGTTCAATAATTTTAATAACTTCTGCTTCTGCACGCTTCTCACCTGCTGCTGGTCTTGTAATACGGCACATAACTGTATCTTTATGAAGCGCTCCATTTACACCTGATGCAGGAATGAAGATATCCTTCTCTTCTCCTTCTACAGTTACAAAACCAAAACCTTTTGCATGACCTGTAAAAACACCTGTTACTAAGTTTAAAGCTTTAGGTGTTACAAATTTACCACGTTTATTGCGGATCAGCTTACCTTCTGCTACTAACTCATCAAGTATTTGTTCAAGTATATGTCTATCTTCTGTTGATACATGAAAGAACATAGCAAACTCTTTTATTTTTAAAGGTTGGTATTGTGGTGTATGAATAAACTGCGTAATTTTTGCTTTTCGCGTTTGATAAAGTTCATCATAGTTTTTTTCTTTTTTTGACATTCCGTCACCTCTTCTTTATTGCTTTAAACTTCATTATATCTTATTTTTAACATCTATACTAATTTTTATTACCATTCATCAAATAAAATATCTTAAAACTGCAAAAAAAGAGGGGTTTCACCCTCTTTTAAATTGTTCCATATTTCATTTTTACATAAGTCTGTATAAGCTTAACTGTATTTTCTATACCTATTTCACTTGTATTAATCATCAAATCATATTGATGTGGGTCTCTCCACTTATAACCTGTATAATTGGTATAATAGGTAGAACGTTCTTTATCTATTCTTTTAATTTCTTTTTCCACATCTTTAAGGTTGGTAAAATGATAGGTTTCTTCTATCATCTTTTTCTTAAAATCCTTATCTGCATATAAAAAGACTGATACACGTTTAGGATAATCTTGAAGTACTACATTGGCACATCTTCCTATAAAGATGCAGCTATTTTCTTTTGCTAACTTTTCAATTAAATTAACTTGGGTAATATATAAATCATTGTTTGTCACACTGTAAAAATAATAAGGGACACTCATACCATGATAACTGCC
>JAHLFD010000083.1:0-4085 GCA_018883975.1 Candidatus Niameybacter stercoravium | reverse complement strand
GATAGAAAGTGGTGCCTGCTCACTTTCCTTAAGCATATAGTCAATACCATCAAGACCACTTACATTGGCAATTTCATGAGGATCCGCAATAAGAGTTGTTGTCCCAAAAGGTAATACGGCATGAGCAAATTCTGAAGGTGAGATCATGCTTGATTCAATATGAAGGTGACTATCGATAAAGCCTGGCACCACATATTTTCCTTTAAGGTCTATTTCTTCTTTACCTTCATAATGTCCAATACCGATAATTTTATCATTACAAATGGCTAGGTCTCCTTCTATGATCTCTTTTGTAAAGACGTTGATGATACGTCCGTTTTTTAATACTTGGTCTGCTTTTTCTAGTTTACGACATACATCTAAATAATGTTTCATAGACTGTCTCCTTTACCATCTTTTATTTTTTTAAGGACTATCTTATCAGAAAGCGTCCACGTTGTCATCTAAATTTTTTATTTTATTAAACTTTCTACTTTATGCCCTAAAAGTAGAAAGTTTAATAGACATTCTTTATACTAAGAGTATACTTGAAGAAAAATCAAGATATAACCTTATTATAAAATTTTATCGAACTTTAACAGAAAATAAATAATATATTTTTGTTAAAAGTTCGGATAAGCATCAAAGATACCCGGTAATATAATTTGTACTCAAAAATAAATGTTCGGATTTTTGAGTTTTGCTTTTATCTCATAGGTAATACCTTTATAATAAAATGAGCTAGAATAAGGGATTACCCTAAACTATGGAGGACTTATAAATGAAAATTCAACATTTGCTTAGCTACGCCAGACGTGCGATACAAGATTATAATATGATTGAAGAAGGTGATCGTATCGCTGTAGGTATTTCAGCAGGTAAGGATAGCCTAGCACTTCTTCTTGCCTTAAGACATTTACAATACTTCTATCCTAAGAAATTTGAGCTCGAAGCTATTACAGTTTCATTAGGCTTTGATAACTTTGACCTTTCAGGTGTCATTGCTTTTTGTGAGGAACTAGGGGTACGTTATACTGTATATGAAACAGAAATCGGAAAAATTGTATTTGATGAGCGTAAGGAATCTAATCCTTGCTCATTATGTTCTAAAATGCGTAAGGGTGCTTTAAATGATAAAGCTAAAGAGCTTGGCTGTAATAAAATTGCACTTGGACATAACCAAGATGATATTAATGAAACACTACTTATGTCCCTATTCTATGAAGGGCGCATTCATACCATGAGTCCTGTTACTTATTTAGAGCGTGCAGAACTTACTATTATTAGACCCCTTATTTATGCCCCTGAAAAAGATATTAAATATTTTGCAAAAAAAGAAGGTCTTCCAGTTGTGAAAAGCCCTTGCCCTGCAGATGGTGTAACAAGACGTGAGACAACAAAGCAGCTTATTTATAAGTTAGAAAAAGAAATTCCATCTTTATCAAGCCACTTATTTGGTGCTATAGAACGTAGCGAAATTGATGGATGGAAAGCAAGGAGCTGATAATATGTCAAGCTATAGTGAACAACGACAAATTCATTTAACTAAAGTATTACGTGAAGTCATTAGTGAACTGCCCCCTTATACTTTTGACTTTTTTAGGGGGATTGAACATACAACGAGTATGAATACCCGTTTAGCCTATGCCTATGATTTAAGAGTATTTTTTGACTACCTGCATAAGGAAAATGAGTCCTTTAGTAGATTAGAATCCTTTAAGGAGATTACACTTAAACAGCTAGAGGCTCTTTCACCTAGAGATATTGAAAAATACTTAGAATACCTTTCTTATTATGAGAAAAAAGATGATGAAGATGAGACAATTAGCCATCAAAATGGACAGAAAGGGAAAGCTAGAAAGTTAGCAGCCCTTAAAACCTTCTACCACTACTTCTATAAGCAACAACTCATTACTTTTAATCCTACCGCCTTAGTAGATATGCCTAAAATTAATGAAAAGCCTATTGTGAAACTGGATGTAGATGAAGTAGCAAGACTTCTTGATATTGTGGAGGAAGGCACTGAGCTTACAGAAAAGCAACAGCGTTATCATGTCTATACTAAAAAAAGAGACCTAGCCCTTATTTCTTTATTGCTAGGAACGGGTATTCGTGTATCTGAATGTGTAGGTCTTAATATGGAAGATGTGGATTTTAACTACAATGGGATTCGTATTACTAGAAAAGGTGGAAATGAAACAATCATTTACTTTGGCCAGGAAGTTGAAGGTGCCCTTCGTGATTATATGCAGGAGCGTAAAGAAAAAGTATGTAAAGATGGGGATACACCGCTCTTTCTTTCCCTACAAAATAAACGATTGAGTGTACGTAGTGTTCAGATTCTTGTAAAAAAATATAGCAGTCTTGTGACCCAGCTTAAGACTATTACACCTCATAAACTCCGTTCTACATATGGCACTCAGCTTTATCAAGAAACAGGTGATATTTATCTCGTTGCTGACGTTCTAGGACACAAAGATGTTAATACAACTAAAAAGCACTATGCTCAAATGGACGATGCCAGAAGAAGAATGGCTGCATCTATTGTCAAGCTTAGAGATATAGAATAAAAAATAAGCTAAAGGTAAGCTTCTTTATAATGTTTAAATTTGTAAACAAAGCTTACCTTTAGCTTACATTATCTTATTATTATGATAAATTTTTAGAACTTTAAAATAGCGAACAAACGTTTGATATGCCATATGAGATATGCTATAATAGATAAAACTGATGTGAACTGAGGGAATAAGGATGAGTGAGTTAAGTACGAAACAACAAGAAATACTAAGTTTTATTAAAGAAGTAAGTGCAGATAGGGGATATCCACCTTCTGTACGTGAAATTTGCCTTGCAGTAGGACTTAAATCCACACTTCTACTGTGCATAGTCATCTCAGTAAACTTGAAGATAAAGGCTATATTAAACGTGACCCAACCAAACCACGTGCTATTGAGATCATTGATGAAACGAAAAACTGGCTTACTGATCATGTAACACCTGTTCCTGTTATTGGGACTGTTACAGCAGGCGCACCGATCTTAGCAACTGAACATATTGAAGAATACTACCCTCTTCCTAATCATCTTGCAAGAGGCGGCGATGTTTATATGCTGCGTGTGAAGGGGGAAAGTATGATTAAGGCAGGTATTCTAAATAAAGATTACATTATTGTACGTCAGCAAGAGCACGCAGATAATGGAGATATTGTTGTCGCTTTACTAGGTGATGAGGTGACTGTTAAACGCTTCTTTAGAGAGAAGAACAGGGTAAGACTCCAGCCTGAAAATGATACTATGGACCCTATCTTTTGTTTAGATGTCAAAGTCATTGGCAAAGTCATTGGTTTATTTAGAGAGATATAGGATTTGCAATGGTTTGAAGTGAAAATTACACTGTGTGATTCTAAATTTTTTAGATGAGGATAGTGTATTTTTTTATGGAGAATAAGCGTAAAAGGTTATTAAAGCTTATATTATTCCCTTATAATAAGTTCCCCTTTTATTCTGTATGTGTCAGCTTTCCAAGTAATACAGTTACTATTTTGTTCCATCAGACAAGAGAAAATCTTTTCTGCAAATAAATTGTAATCTTGTTTATATACAGTTATCCCTAGTTCTTCACATTCATCAAAATCATCCAAGCTTACTAAGAAAACATCCCTTATACCATGCTTTTGAAAGGATTTCTTTAACATAATTCCTAGCTCACCATCACTACAGATAATACTACTGGGTTTGTAATAAGGCATGAAATAGTCAAAAACAAAATCGTCTGGGCGATTAGCTAGATAGTTTTTAAAATCCCATGGGAAAGTCCAAACCATTCCTAAAGGATTTAATTTAGAAAAAGCTATGTCTCGTTCTAAGTAGCTTGATGGAGAAATATTTTCACGTGATACATAGACAACATTCTGATGGCCTTTATCTCTTACATATTGATAAATAGTAGATATAGCATGTTCATTATCTAGGCATACACAATCCGCATACGGTGTATCTTGAATGATATCAAAAAACACCATATTCATGCCTAGTCCTCTTAACCTTTGTATATACTTATTTTGAATTGTTTTATAATCTAACCATATGACTACATTATGTATATTG
>JAHLFD010000082.1:0-6738 GCA_018883975.1 Candidatus Niameybacter stercoravium | reverse complement strand
GCGTCAGATGTGTATAAGAGACAGTTATAGTCCCTTCAATTTAGAGTGTCAACCAAACCTGCCTACTTAGGCCAAACAATTCTTGTAACTTTATGAATTTTTGAATATAATACTACTATCACTATAGACAGTTGGCAGAGTAGATGTAAGCGCGTTAAGTGCTAGTTGGACGGGAAGTTGCCACTAGACGAAAAGCTTAATGCTTGCGGTGCTTATGTCGCATTCCGCTGCCAAGTCAGCGCTCTTCAATACACATTTTTTTGGAGGTGCTTTATGAATCGTAAATCAAATAAAATGGTGCTTATTGCACTACTTGTCGCACTTAATATTGTTTTAGTGCGCTTTGCTAGTATTAATCTTGGTCCACTGATTCGTATTAACTTTGGTTTTATTACCATTGTTATAATGGGAATGCTCTTTGGGCCACGCTCTGCTGCCCTTGGTGCAGCATTAGCCGATTTTATCGGTGCCATCGTCTTTCCAACAGGAGGTGCTTATTTCCCAGGTTTTACCTTAAGCGCCCTTGCAACAGGTTATATTTATGGAAAGATGCTCTATGGCCACAAGCTGTCTATTAGTCGTATTGTCTTAAGTAATTTACTCATTGTTCTAATTGTTCAGCTATTCTTAAATTCATTATGGCTTTCTATGATTACAGGTAAGGCCTTCATGGTGCTTATTAGTACTCGTGTTATTAAATCTTTCCTTATGCTTCCTATAGAAAGCGCACTTATTATGGTGACTTATAAATATATTTCACCTGTTTTTATGAAATACGCTGAACGTTAATCGTTTATAAACTTAGTCAATTGTTTATAGTGAAAACAAGACTTAAAAAGGTCGCCCCTCTGGACGACCTTTTCTTATACTATTCTTTAGGGAAAAGACTTTTTAATGTTTTAGGCTTTGTATAATGTATAAGGGGAAGCTTAATAATCATAGTTGTTCCCTTATTCTCCTCACTAAGCACTTCAACTTTTCCTTGATGCTCAGTAATAAGTTTTTTCACCATTGTAAGACCTATACCACTGCCTTCATATTTCTCTCTACTCTTATCTCCTCTATACATACGTTCAAAGATATAAGGTAAATCTTCTTTGCTTATACCGATTCCTGTATCTTCTATATACATACATACCATTTTCTCTTCAATGGTTGTATACACTCTAATACTGCCTTCTTCTGTAAATTTAAAAGCATTAGAGAAAAGGTTCATAAGAATCTGCTTTAAAGCATTGTAATCTGCATAAACAGTCACATGGTCTGTCTGTTTTAAATCTAGTTTAAATTGTATATGCCTTTCTTTAGCTACAATCTTAAAAACATTATATACTTCCTTAATACAGCTATTCATGTAAAGCTCCTGTTTATGAAGCTCTGTTGTGCTATCTTCAATATTTTTCAGCTTATCTAGGTTACTTAGAAGACTTCCAAATCGCACAACTTCTTGATAAAGCACTTGCATTTGGTCTTCATCTATTGGATAGATGCCATCTATCATTGCCTCTAAGTTACTCTGTAAAATATGAAGAGGTGTACGAATCTCATGAGAAACATCTGAAATCAATTTTCGTCTTAAAGTATCTTGCTCATCTAACTTTTGAGCTAGGTAATTCATACTATGTCTTAAATTTTCTATTTCTTTAATGCTACTATGCTTATTATACCTTGCATAATATTTCCCTTCTGCCAGGTCTACTGAAGTTCTTGCAATGGCATAAATAGGCTTAGTAAATAGCCTTGTAATATAAGCGCCTATAGAAGCAAAACATACAAGTGCAATAAGCCCACTCCAAATAATACTGCGGTTAATCCCTGACTGGAAATCAATGTCTGAAGTGGATAACAGCCATGAAGGAAAATAGCCAATACGTGCATAACCAACTAAACCGTATTGCTCCGATTCAATAGGAATGTCTTGAAATGTATAGATTTTATCCTTAAACTGCATCATTTGCGGTAAATAAAAGAATGGATACTCTAACTCTTCTATCTCCTCAGCTAGTTCTTCTTTCGTTTTCCCCCATATAAGCTCTTTATCAGGATTTAAAATAGCTACTGAAAACTTACCGATTTGTGTATTAGTCAATAGGCTTTCTTCTAAAGTTTCATTCCATGAACCTTCATTATCATAAATTTCTTCTAACTGTCTTACAATAACTCCACTGGTCTTTTGAATATTATCCTCTATATAATTTTTAAACTCTGTATGGATAGTAGCGTTAACAAAAAGTGCTGTAATAAGAATAGTTAATGTCCCTACACATAAAAGCAGCGCAAAAAGCTGCTTACGCATGGAAATCATGCTAATGTACCTTCAAATTTATAACCTATACCTGTTACAGTCTTAATATATTTAGGGCTCTTTGTATCTTCTTCTATTTTCTTACGTAAGTTTTTAATATGCACATCAATAGTACGGTCAAACCCATCAAAATCAATACCCATAACAGCCTCTATAAGCTGCTCTCTTGTGAAAACGCGTCCTGGTGAAGAAGCCAGTTCATAAAGCAGGTCAAATTCATTTGGTGTAAGATTAATAATTTCATTATTGATTTTCACCATACGTTCTTGAAGATAGATTTTAAGATTACCTTTATCAAAGACAAGTGTATCCTTATTTTCTTCTCGCTCTTTACGACCTTCTAATGCTTTGACACGTGCAACAAGTTCTCTAGGACTTACTGGTTTGACTAAGTACTCATCTGCTCCTATTTGGAACCCTTCTACTTTATTATCCAGTGTACCTTTCGCTGTAATCATAAAGATATAAACATTTGAAACGCTTCTCATTTCTTTACAAATATCTTCTCCTTGGATATCCGGTAGCATTAAATCCAGCAGCACCACATCTATTTTATTTTTATAAAATAAATCTAGTCCTTCTCTACCTGTATAAGCATAGAAAACCTTATAGTTTTCCTTTTCAAGATACTTTGTCATAATATCTGCTACACGTACTTCATCTTCTATAATTAAAATATTCATTATATAACCTCCAAGTTAACTATATTAACCCTTATTTTTACTATGATTATAGCCAAATTATGTGAAGAAAGATTGAAAAACAACTTTACTTTTTTGTTACATTATTCTGATATTTTCTATAATTAATTGCCAAATTCATGATTTTATTTTACAATAGAATTAACATCTATATAATAGAGTAAATTTAAGGGATTTTGCGTTTTACGGAGAGGGGCATATTGATATGGAATTTAATTTTGATAGTAAAGAACAGCTCATAACATTTATTCAATCCGAAATCATTACAACAGCTGAAGCAACTGAGCTTTTGAATTGTTCAAGGCAATACCTCGATGAATTAGTGAGTAAAGGTAAGATTACCCCTGTAAAAACTATTAACCGAGTTAGACTATACTGGCGTGATGATATTTCAGCATTACATAAAAATAAATATTAGAAAAGAAGCCAGGTCATAGGACCTGGCTTCTTTTTATGCTATTAACTCTATAATTTTATCTTCATTTAAAGTTTCATACTCAAGTAAAGCCTCAGCAAGTGCCCTAAGCTTTTCTTCATGTTCCTTTAAAACAAGCTTAGTCTCTTCATAAATCTGATCCATTTTTTCCTTACATACTTTTAAAAGTTCTTGGTTACTGCTACCTGGACAAATTACCTCACAGTTAATTAATCCATACGTATCATCCATACCATAGCGTGTTATGAGTTCTTTTAAATAGTAAGTTGCTTTTTCTATATCATTGCTAGCTCCTGTTGTAATAAGATCTTTTCCAAAAATCATTTCCTCTGCTGCTCTGCCTGCAAGCGCAATTTGAATCTGGCTAATAAAATCTCTCTTAGTCATATACATACTGTCTTTTGGAATACTCATGCTAAATCCTCCAGCACCTTTTACTGTTGGTACAATTGTTACTTTTACAACACGCTGCATAGGTGCTATAAGCTTAGTAATAAGGGCATGCCCTGCTTCATGAAAGGCCGTAATACGTCTTTCCTCTTCTGTAATATAGGAACGGTCTTTTTTCTCAGCTCCTGCTAGTACAACAGAAAAAGCCTTTTCAATATGATTCATTGTAATTTTTATCTCTCCTGCCTTAGCTGCTAAAATAGCCGCCTCATTAAGAAGGTTCTCAAGCATGGCACCTGTAAAGCGTACAGTTTGTCTAGCCAGCTTTTCACTATCCACCTCATCGCTTATAGGCTTGCCTTTTAAATAAAGTTTAATAATTTGCTCCCTAGCGCCTTGATCAGGATAGCCTATTTCAATTTGTCTATCAAATCGTCCTGGTCTTAGAAGCGCATCGTCTAATAACTCTAGTCTATTGGTTGCTGCAATGACTACGATGCCTTCATCATGTTTAAAACCTGACATCTCTGTAAGTAATGCATTAAGAGTTTGATCCTTTTCTTCATTGCTTCCTGAAAGATTGTTGCTACGCTTTTTGCCAATAGCATCAATTTCATCGATAAAAACAACTGCTCTTTCATGTTTTCTAGCTTCTTTAAACACTTCTCTTATACGGCTCGCACCTACACCTACATACATCTGTACAAAGTCTGATCCACTTAATGAAAAGAAAGGTACACCTGCTTCCTTAGCAATAGCTTTCGCCATAAGTGTCTTACCTGTACCTGGTGGCCCATAAAATATAAGTCCTTTTGGCATGCGTGCACCAAGCTGTGTATATTTCTGAGGCTCTTTAATAAAACCTATAATATCTTCCACCTGATCTTTAACCTCATGGTTACCTGCTATTTGCTCAAATCCTATTCTTAAATCATTTGCTTCAATAGCTTTTATACCTAATGCCATAGACTGCATACCTGTGCGTCCTTTAGCACCTCTAAAGACAATATAAAAGACGCCTATAAAAACTGTAGCACTAATGAGCATCTGAACAAAATAAAAAGTTGTATTATTATTACCTTCTGTCACTTTTATATTTTTTAAAAGAAGTTCTTCTTTAAAATCTAGCGTACGAGGGTTCTCTGTTTTATAAAGTATATCGTCCCCTACTTGTTTAAACGTAATATAAGGGCTATCCCCTATACTTACTTCTTTAATCTTTCCTTCTCTTACTTGTTCCTGAAAAGCGTTATAATTCATAAAAAGACTTTGAGATTGCTTATAGTTATAAACGCCTATACTTAAAAGGATCAGTATCACTAAACCAAGTCCTATCATAAGCCACTTTTTTTGCTTTAACTGCTTCTTCATACTTTCCCCCCTCTTACTTTATCTTTATAGTTCTATTATATTAGAAACTACTTTAGGGAACATTAGTATGTATTTGGAAAATAAAAAAGGGTAAAGAAAAAAGAGAAAGACAACGGGTCTTTCTCTTTGAGAGAAGGTATTTTATTCTAGGGGTAGCAAATAAATTCATATTTGCTGTAACATCTGGGGGAAGTTACATGATTATTATAGCAAGGGGTAACGCTTAAGTCTGCCCTAAGTTTTTTGTGTTCTTTTTATTTTTTTGTTCATTTTGCTATTTTTATTTTTTTCAATAGTCAATCTGCCCATACCCTTCTAAATTTTCTTTTGTCCCTTAGATAACATGCTTATTTTTTCCAATTCTAAACTATAGAAAAAATTTAACTTCAGCATTATAAACGGTTTTTTATCCATTTTTTCTCATTTACTAGGCATTTTTCAAATGAATATTTTGCATACCATTTGCAAGCATTAATTTAATACGATTTTCCTGATTGACCTTAGCGCTTGAAGGGTCATAGTCAATGGCTACAATATTAGATTCTGGATAGATTTCTTTAATCTTTCTCATCATACCCTTGCCCACAATATGGTTAGGTAAGCACCCAAAAGGCTGTGTGCAAATCACATTCTGAACACCACTTTCTACCAGTTCTAACATTTCTGCTGTAAGAAGCCAGCCTTCTCCCATCTTAACACCTAGTCCCATAAAATCACTTGCTAGTTTCTTAACTTTCTCAAAATCTGTAGGTGCCTTAAAATGACTAAATCCTTTAATACATTTAATCATTTTTCTTTGAGCATGGTGCAAATAGTGATAACCAAGCTTACAAGTTAGAACACCTATACCACCTCGCCCATAAAGCCTTGCATCTACTTCCCTATTACTTAAGCAGTACATCATAAAATCCCCAACGCCTGCCATCACTACTTCTGCTCCTTCTCGAATAAGAAAATCCTCTAAGTGATTATTGCCAAGTGGTGAGTATTTCACATAAATTTCCCCTACAATACCTACTTTTATTTTCTCTACATGATGCTTAGGTATAGCTTCAAAGTCACGTAGAATAGCTTTATACTGACGTTTAATTTGCAAAAACTTAGGCGTGCTTGAAATATCCGCTAAGTAACTCACCCAATGGTCAATGACTTTTTGAGTATCTCCTTTATTCAGCTCATAGGGTTTACACTGATTGCTTACCCACATAATTAAATCCCCATACCACATAGCAATGAGACACTTGCCAAGTAGCGCTGGCGTTAGTTTAAAACCTGGGTGTCTCTCAAGCCCACTTGCATTAACTGAAATAACAGGGACCTGCTCATACCCACTTTTCTTAAGCGCCTTCCTTAATAGATGGATATAGTTAGAGGCTCTACATCCTCCTCCAGTCTGTGTAATCATAAGTGCTGTTTTATCAGGATCAAATTCGCCACTTTTTAAGGCTGCCATGAGCTGACCTATAACAATAATAGCTGGATAACACAAATCATTATGTACACTTTTTAAGCCTTCTTTTAACATCTGCTCTGTT
>JAHLFD010000081.1:0-2827 GCA_018883975.1 Candidatus Niameybacter stercoravium | reverse complement strand
TTCTGCAATTTTGTGCTCACAAGGTTCCACTGTATATTCATTACAAGTAGGACATTCTTCACAGCAGTCAGTTTCTACTGGTGGCTCCACACCGCAATCTTCTACATTAAGCATTTTATCAGCTATTTCTTTCCATGTTACACTTTGCCCATCGTATTTGTATTTATATTTCATATCATAAAGTGCAAGTATACTGCCTGTATCTTCTCCTACATAGTCTGCTTCAAAAGACACTGTCTTTTCTTCTTGTGGATCCAGCTCTCCAAATGTCCACATCTTCTCACCCCCATTTAACTTAAGCTCATCATCATTAGGGTCAAAATCTCCAAAATTGTCAAAAGTATTACGCGGCATTCTAAAGAAGAATTTACCTAATTTTGCTTTTTTTTGAGCATCATAGTTTTTTACTGTAAAAGTAAATTTAAAGCGACAATCTTTTCCTTCTACTGGCTCAATCCCAACTGTCACTTCTACACCTGTTGTTGGTACTTCTGCTACTTCATTCTCTAAGTTTGTAACTTTTAATTCTTCCATTATTAATTCCTCCCTTTTTAAACTTTTAATAAATATAGTGAGCTAATATCTTAATGTCGATCTTTTCATCACAAAGTCCGGCAAACAAGAAGCAAAAGTCATCTACATACTTTTCATGGATTCTTCCACAGTATCGGCAACCACCAGTACAGACTTTTTTCGTCTTTATGGCGTACAACCTTCCATCTACATAGACTTGTACCCCCACTATAACTTCTCTACAAGGGCATACATCATAAAGATAAACAGGAACGGTGAGCATATGTCCTTCATCATCAATATGAACGCCTGCTTTAACACACTTAGTCACTTCACATGCAGTAAAACTTATATCATCTACACACCTCACCTTAATCCCCCCACTCGATTAAGTTCACCTTCTTTATAATGTATGCTTAATTTTCAAAATCTGTTCATTTTTCGACATTTCCAATACTACAAACGTTATTTTACTTTTATATTTCTTATTACTTAAGTCCATCAAATCACACTTTATAATAAGAGGTCTTTGTGTATAATTATCATACATAAAGACTTTTTTTGATTTGTATAAATAGTAAAAATTACATAAATTTTTACTATTTTAGAAGATGGTTCAAGAGGGGTGCACCCTTTTCCTATTAAGCATTTTATTATCGATAAGCTTCATACCTTATGGCTGGATCCACTCATGCTTAGACGCCTAAGCCAACAAATTTTAAATATGAGAACTCATGTACCTATCATCCTAAATATCGACCAGCTCTTTATTCCTATTAAAATCAGGACAAATGTTCCTATGCATGATGGATGCCTAGGCTATGTCCTAACTAGTGCTATCGCCCATTATGACAACTACACCATTACCTTATATAATGGCACGGTCATAGAAACGCTTTCTTCTGCCCCCTATATTTCTAAGAAACTCCGCGAAGCTGAACTACTTAAATACCGTTATAAGGAGCTTATATTGCAACATGTCTCCCCTAAATCTTATGTCTGACTTATAAAAGCCCATCTGTATAACTCCACTACATGGAATCTTACAGATGGGCCTCTTAACGTTCACGGTTACTTTCTAATACATCGCTAAGATGGGTAATCGTTCCGGCTAGTGTTTCAATCTTTCCCTCAATTCTTATAAGTAAATACATGGATAAGATAATAGGAAAGCCAAAATTACCAATCTGAGTTAATACTTCATTCATTGCCTTATTCCTCCTTTTTTAATAAAGAGCAAGGAGGGGGCCACCTTGCTCTTTTCCTACTTTAATCTTTATTCCTCACTAGAATCTACTGGGTCTACTTGTTGGATCACATATTTTGCACCAACAACAGCATCTACGGGTACCTTCTCTCCAATAGCACCGCTTTCTAATGCCATGTCCATGACTGCTTTAATTTGAGTGCCTGTAATAGACTCTCCTGGGTTGTTAATCGTAATATTTTCTTCTGTCTTGTTAGGTGTGCTAAAAGTAAGTACTAGGCTTCTCTTTACAATTTCCATTTTTTATTCCTCCTTAGTTTGTTCCTACTAATAGGGTTTCTTGTACTTTGATAATCTCTTCTAGACTTTCAGCATTAAAAGGCTTCCAATGGCTTCACCTAAGCTATAAAGCCCTTCATCTGTTGCTTGTTGGTTACAATGGGAGATGATTTGTGATCCTTTCATAAATTTTAAGACTACTTTTACCTCTTCAAGTTTACCTGTTACAGCCATTCTTATTTCCTCCTTTGTGGATTTTAATTTTTTCTAAGCACCGGTTGCTTATACTCTATATATACGGACGAGCCCTCAAAATGCGTCATCATTTCTCTAAGTTTTTTTAATATTCTTCTTTTACGTGATTCTAAAGCCTTATAATTCATGTGATGAGAGCTTGCTATATCACCTATCTTAAGCTCTCTTATATAAAAATCTACAAGGAGGTTATATTCAAATTCTGACAAGCTCTCTAATCCCTTTATAAGATAAGTGGCCCTTTCTTTTCCAATAATATCTTCTTCTACTCTCTGCCCTTCATCCACCTGACTTTCCCAAAAATTCGCCTCACTACTCCCCTTCACGAGTTCAGGTCTTTTTCTGCACTTATAATCTCTTCCCCATCTATAAAGGACCATCTTAAAATAAGCCTCAAAGCTCATGGTTTGGCACACTTCATAGCACTTAAGCGCTCTTATGAGTAATATGTAACTTTCTTGATATAAATCCTCTATATCTCCTTCTATGTGTCCAAGTTTATGCGCCTATTTTAGGCATAAGGGCTTCATCTTCTCCCATAGGTGTAGCGTATAAGACTGGTCTTCTAAACTC
>JAHLFD010000080.1:0-16772 GCA_018883975.1 Candidatus Niameybacter stercoravium | reverse complement strand
AGCCTATCTATTTCTATTTTTCTAACATATTTCTCATTGCTTATTTGATAGGATCTCGCCATTCATTAACCTTATGTATACTTAGTTTTTAGGAGTTACCTTTATTTTAGACAACTTGATATCACTCTGACTATATGCTCTATTATAAAGGTCTACAAAACAATTGTAATCATCTATGATACTATCTATTGAAAAATTTCCAGATAAAGTTCCCATTTGATGCTCTGAGCTGAATCTGACTGCTCTATCTAAATTTCTGTCTATTTCACGTGCATACTTATTAAGCCATACCCCCATTCTTCCGTTCTCTTTCTTTATCTGAAGGATTTTACCATCTGTACCTCTATTTTCTTTTATATGTACCATTACCCTTCCAGTTCCTACTTTTCCTTTATATTCCCCTGTAGTATTCTCTACTTGAGGTAGCTGATTAGTTGTACCATACTTCTCTGTAATAAGATAACATGCTAAACTATTCATTCCCTCTCCAGCCTCTAAATACTTCCTATCTGCTATATGCGTTGACATACCCGCTTGTGTACATCTACAATCAAGCAACTCATTCTTCATTAATCTATCTACTTGTTCTTTTATTGCTTTATCTTCTGTAGGTGTCATAATAACCATATTTTCATTTTTTATCTCATGATAAGTACCATTAGAAAGATTCATGACAAATTGAGTCTCTAACCCCAATGCTTCACAAAAGTCTTTCATATGTACAAAATATGACCCTTGTACTTTTACTGGTATATTACTTAATCTTTTATAACTAGGTAAGCTACTTATAGCTACTCCTTCTATAAGTTCATTTTTATCATATGCATAACCTATTTTATTCTTTAAATCAAACTCTATGATAATTGGATTTACATCTGATTTGACGGATTCAAATCTCAATATATCATTTTGAAAGTAAGTATAATACCCCAATAAACTTGCTAGATTTCTTGCATGAAAATATTCACCCATGCCACCTAATATATCCGAGGTTTTAATATAAGGTACTGTACTAATAACATCTTCAATTGCTATTCTTGTCCCATATATCTGTGGTTCATCTATATTTTTTGCCATCAAACTATTGCCACATAACATCATAGTAAGTAAAACTATCCCTAATCTTTTCATCTTTTCTCCCTCTTATCTTTATGAATCACCTGTCCATAATCCTATAATTTATATATTATAAAACTATGAGCCTTCTATTCTATTTATACTTTTTCTGAAGTTCTTCTAATTGTTTGTTTGACAGAATACCGTCATCCTTATGATACTCTAGAAGCTTCCATCCTAAATTACCATTTTGAGAAACTTGTTTAACGACTGCATAGCCTGTTCCTTTTACTTCTCCATATTGCTTTTGTTCACTAGTCCAATTGCTATAAGGTTTCGTCCAATCATCCTTCCAACTCTCTAAACGTGTTAAATCAACTTCATATAAGTCAAATGTTATACAATAAGTCGTGTTATTTAATTGATACATATTCTTGATATTCGTTCCATATCTTGATGGATTCATTCCTTCTATAATAGGAAAGTAATACTTATCTTTTGCTTTATAGTAATGGAAAAAATCTTTTCCCTGTGTTCTAGTAATATCTGGTTTTACGCCAAATAAGTTATAAATATACTTGTTTACTATTTCTATAGAATAGCCATCATAGTACCATTCATTAAGCATCACATTGTTAATTTTCCCATCATACTTTAAATCGACTAATCCTTCTATTTCATTGAGTTGTGCGACTTTAATTAATTCATGGTCATTATACTTTGCAATATTAAAGTCTGTGAGTGCATAAGGAAAGTTTGATAAAAATCTTCCTATTTGTTCTTTTTCTTCTTTAGATTTAGTCGAGTAAACATCTTTAATAGAAGCATTCGCCTTATTTGCCTTATTATCGAGTTCCTTATAGAACTTCATAAATTGCTCATTGCCATTTGATGTGTCGATTTCAAACGATGGCGCTCCTGCACCTCCATAACAAATAGGTGTTCCTACTGTATATTTCTTAACTAAATTGTTATAGGTACTTTCATTTATTGTCTTGGTTTTCCCACCTTGTATCTGAGTAAATGATTTACGTTCCTTTATAGGTTCATCCGTTGACTCCCATAATCCTTTTATTTCTTCAATCTTTGTTAGTTTTCCATTTTTTATTGTATAGACTGTTACATTATTTATATCTACATTACAATAAGGCATTGCTCCCATTCCATGAGAGAAACCTTCTTCATGCACCAAATAGGTTTTATTCCCTACATTCGTAAGATATATATTTCTACTATCCCTACGTTTTCCTATATTATTATATTCTGATGAGATAGGATAAGCCTTGCCTGACTTATACCCCCATATGGATTCTACATATCCACCTATACTGTTTTCATCATTTTGTGAACGTATCATATAGAGTTCTGGAATACCATCTCCTTCAAAATCTTGAAGATTTGCATAGACTAAACCATTCCCTCTTACCTCTCCTAAATCTTTATAGATACCATGTGTCTTAATAACCTCTGTTAAAACATTATAATACCCTTTAGCTAGAGCTATATCTACTGTATTTGCATATAATAGATTACTCATTCCACTTACTCCTATAAGCAATGCTCCTACACCTATAGATTTAACCACATTTAATAATTTGTTACTCACTTAAACCACCTCTTGATATAATGCTAAACCTTTTTCTTTCACTTCATTATCAGCCATTACCTGCTGTCATCACATGACTTCCAAATGCCACCAAAAAGGTTAGTGCCAATCCTAAAAAACAAAGTGCACTATGTACGCCAAATAGACGTAATATTTCCCATACAAGATAACCATATAGCCCTGATACTGTTACCATCATAATTGTTCCTATAAGTGGTAAGCTCCATGCTATTAATATTCCAAGAAATGCTATGACCCCTACCCATAAGGACTCATTAATCCCTCCTATAATACAACTTGCTACCACTGTCTCCCAAAACATTACTGCACCAAATCGCTTACTCACTTCATATGCGTGTAATCCATCTCTAATTTGACTCCACATCATGAATCCTCCTTTAATTCTTTACATCTATCATGATTGACTATTATGAGCTGAATAGCCTACTTATCTACTTAATCTTTTTAACTTTCAACTTAATAAGTCCATCCTCATACTTACTAAAATCTATTAAAGTACTTTTCGTTTCTTTTCCATCTATAACCATCACAAAATGCTCACTTTCTAAGGTAACCTCTAATTGAGAGTTACTCTCCTTCAGGTAAGGAATATAAGTATCTATGCTTGAATACCCCGTTTCCTGCCCTGTTACTAAATCTTTTATATAAAAATAAATTCCTTCTTTGTATTGTCCATCTAATTCAAAAGCAATACCTATGTTATTAGGGTTTGTTGCAAATATATTTATTTCAGGTATGTACTCTGTTTCACTTGCTCCGTAAAGTATGGGTTTATTTGTATCTTCACTTATTCCTTGTGTCACTTTAATTTCAACATAACGATCTTTCTTTAATTCCAACTCCTCAATCGAGTTAAAATAGACCCCTTCTACATTCGCATCATAATTTCGTAAATAGAGTCTGAATACATCGCCTTCTTTATATTTAGGTACATTAAACTTTAAGATATTGGAATACCATTCTGTTGCATTATCCTTACTAGTAGTTAGCGTCCCAAATGAATTCCCCTTACTATCAGTAAGTTCAAATGTTGCACTTACCATATCAATATTTTTCATTATCGCTCCATTGACTTGCACATGGAAAGTTGAATCATATTGCTGAACATTTTGTAGTTGTTCTACCTTTAACCTTTCAGAAGGTTTAATAAGTCTGCTTACAATTGCACTTGTTTCTGCTCTTGTGATTTTATTATTAGGTTTAATAGTGCTATCTTGGTAGCCACCGATTACCCCTGCATTTACCATTCTGTACATTTCATTCCCATACTTACTACTCCTGTTCATATCTTTAATATTTTCTACTGAATTAATAGGTTCTAGCATAGTATCTGGAACTGCACCATCTAAAATGTAAATAAGTTCTGCTCTTGTAGCAGGTCTATTCATACTCTCACTCGTAAAATCACCTTGTTTAATAAGCTTATTCTTAAGTGCATATTGTTCTACCCCTGAATACCACTTGTCACCACTATATTGATTAAGTACATCTTGTGAACCTGTATGATAAGTTGCATGAATACGTGATGCTATTGCTATACTTTGTGCTATGGTAATGGAACCATTAGGGTTAAACTTATCTTCGGATTCTCCTGACATTAGTCCTAACTCATAAACGGATTGAACACTGCTAGAGAACCAGTCTTTTAAAGCTACATCGCTAAATGTATTATTTTTATATTCACTTACTGTAGTGAAATGATTAGATATAACATTAGTTTCCTTTGCATATGTAGAAGATGCTCCAACTAGAACTACTGAAACTGCTAATGCCCCTGACATAAGTACTTGTTTTATTTTTGTTTTACACATTTTCATTCCCTCTCAATCTGTATCATAATTTTTTACTTTAAATTTAAATTTTAATATTCACAATTGTCATGTGATTCATATTAGTTCTACTACTCGTTTTCTATTTTATAGTAATATATTTTTTTTTCAATACTTTAAGGTAATTATCTTTCTCTTTTCATCTATGTGTACTTACTACTCTGTACAATTATAGAAGAGGTGATATATATGACATTCGGCGAAAGATTACGCTCTCTTCGGGAGGAAAATGATGTTACTCAAGCTGATATTGCAACCCTTCTTAATATTAGTGCTCGTATGGTAAGTTTCTATGAAAATGATAAACACTTTCTTCGTGATGCTGACTCTCTTATTAAACTCGCTAAATACTTTAATGTAACCACTGATTACTTACTTGGTCTATCTAATACAAAAGACCCTTATAAAAATTCTCAAATCATCACTACTTATAATGCTCTTCCTACTGCTGGACAAGCTTCTATGGATGAATTTTTGTCCTTCCTCGCATCTAAATATAAATGTAAATAATGTATTATATAGATAAAGAGCTACTCACTCTCTTGTTGAAAGTTAGTAGCCCTTTATTTGTTCTTTTTTATTATATAGAGTAATATATTTTCTTTTCTATATCTAATTGCTCTATTGGTGAATTGATTTAATAATTTTTGATAAAATACATATGTGTTTTATTAACCTGTTCAAATAACTATCACCCTAATTCTATTTGATATATAATGAATAATAATATTCTATTAATCTGAGGTGACTATGAACTTTAAAATTTATACTATAGGGGATAAACTTGATAAATTTTATCTCGAAGCAATAAAAGAGTATACCAAACGACTTAGTCGATATTGTAAGACCTCTTTTATTTACTTAAAATCTCCCGAACAACTCAAAAAGAAACTTACCGATAAATCTTATATTATTTTTATTACTCCTCAAGGTCTTCATCTAAACTCTGAAGAATTTGCTCAAAAAATAAATACTTGGGGAGTCTCTGGTAATTCTGATATTTCTATTATTATAGGCTATGATAACTTAGACTCAGATGAGCAAATCGCCATTAGTTCCATGAATATGGATTTAGGTCTCACTGCTACTGTTACTTTCGAACAGATTTATCGTGCCTATCGTATTCTAAATAATCAGCCCTATCATAAATAATAAGAGCTTGACTCTCTACAGAGAGTCAAGCTCTTATTTATCCACTAATACATTATCAACTTTTCCCCTATCAAGATACAATATAAACTGTATACGCTTTGATGTATCCTCTAAAATAGTTTTAGTGTATGGTATCTTACGGTTCACCATTAATAATTCTATAACCTCTATAAATTTGCTCTAGTAACATTACTCTAAAGAGCTGATGAGGGAAGGTCATCTTTGAGAAAGATAAACTTCCGTTTGCTCTTTTTAATACCTTATTGGCTAATCCTAATGAACCACCAATAACGAATACAAGGTGGCTGTTGCCTTGTATCCCGCAGTTTGAAATCATTTGGGCGAAGGTTTCTGAAGTAACCATTTTCCCGCCTAAGTCTAGAGTGATCACATAGGCAGTATCTTTAATTTGAGCAAGGATTTTATCCCCTTCTTTATCTTTGATTTGAACCTCTTCTTTTTCTGAAGCGTTGTCAGGTGTTTTTTCATCTGCTAACTCAATAATGCTAAGCTTGCAGTATCTACTGAGACGTTTGCTGTATTCATCTATAGCTTGCACTAAGTATTTTTCTTTTAGTTTGCCTACGCATACAATATCTATCTTCATGTCAATCTCCTTATTAGTCCATTTAATAGCCTTATTATATCATGTCTTTAGCTTGCTATCATGGGTGTTTTCTTATAAGGGTAAACCTTTTTGTTTTTAACCATATAGATGCCATCATACTGCTCCTCATGTTCTTTAAAGAGAACATGGCTTACGTGAATGACGGTCACATCCTCCAATTCTAAGAGACTTTGTTCTATTTCACGTGCCTTGTCGTAATCTAAAGCGGAAAAAGCTTCATCTAATAAAATCAAATCTGCATGTTCTAAAAGTCCCCTTGCTATAGCAATACGACTTTTCTCTCCTCCTGATACATTCTTACCATCCTCATAAATCATATAATCTAGGCCCCCCTCATGATTCTCTACAAACTCTTTAAGCCCAGCCTTTGTCAGCGCTGCCCATATTTCCTCCTCGCTATAATCTTTATAAAGGGTCAGGTTGTTTCTTAGTGTATCTTCAAACAAAAAGACTTTCTGCTCCACATTTGTAAGCTTCCTAAAGTAAGCCTCTTTCTTAATCCCCTTAAGAGGCTTATGATCAATCCAGATGGTCCCTTTTATAGGGTTGAAATATTTTCTTAATAGCTTTAGCAAAGTAGATTTGCCTCCACCACTTGGCCCAATAATAAGATACTTACCTCCTTTCTTAAAGGTTGCATCTACTTCAGCTAAAATCTCATCTTGACCTTCATAGGCAAAAGTTACCTTATCAAAGTAGATGGCTTCTTTTAAACTTGCTTCTTCTTCATGTTCTTCATACTCCACAGTATTTTTTAGTGTCTCTTCAATCTTTTCTATAATCCCTTTAGTACTAAGTAAGCCTGGCATGGCTTCACTAATCATATTAATAGGCCACAGGATACGGTACATTCCTTCTACAACAAGTAGCACACTTCCTACTGTACCACGCCCTGTTAGTGCAAAATAACCTGCTATCCCTATAACAATTAAGACCATTAAGTCAGAAGAAAGATTTTGAGCGCCATATACATAGGTAAGCATCCTATCAATAAGATACCCCTTATACTGCAGCGTCTCACTTTGTTTTCTAAAATTCTCTTTAATGCGGCTGTACAGATTGTTATTCTTAATAATATGAAAAGCAGATAATACTTCTTTAATATAGCCTGTATAAGTCTCAAACAGATCACTTCTAAGTTTAGTCTGCTTATTAATAGGTTTATTGGATAATACAGTAATGGTTGTATTAACTGTCACCAAGCCTAATCCTATAAGTGCAAACCAAGGATTAACTGTCCAAATCATCCATAATCCTGCCACAAAAACTGTTCCAAAATCAATAATCATATAAAGTGAATCAATGAGTTTCATCTCTATTGTATTAAAATCATTAGTTAAAGTAGATAAATACTTAGCATTGTTCTGTGCATGAAATTCATTGATATTCTTACCATATATACCTTCTAAATAATAATATTTCATACTTTCGTTGGCTTTTTTCTTAAATAAGTTTTTTGCAAGTGTCGCTGCAATAGCTAGTGGCACTAGCATTAATGCATAGCTTAATAATTCTAAACTATAGGCCTTAAACATATGCATCTGTTTACTCAAAGCCAAATCAAATAAATTCATAAGCCTAATCATCATATAGCCTTCTAGTATACCTAATGTCCCTGTAAGTGTTACAGTTATAAGTAAGTAAGGCCATGTTTTCATTAATTTTCTTAGCATACACCCACCCCCTCAAAATAGGTTTTCGCTTCATGCACTTTAACATGCCCACCTTGAAGCTCTAATACATAATCATACCTTTCACTCACGCCTTCATAATATCTATGGCTAATGGCAATAACAGTTTGCGGAAGTGATAAAAATACTTTTTCAATTTCCCTTCCAAGCTTCTCATTTAGGCTCGCCGTACCTTCATCTACAAATAAAAGTTCTGCTTCCTTAGCAATGGCACGTGCAATGGCAATCCGCTGCCTTTGCCCCCCTGATAGGTTCTTACCATTTTCTAAAATGGCTGTCTGAAGCCCTGCTTCTTTTTCTCCAATAAAATCTTCTAAACCAGCTCCTGTAATAGCCTTTTTCATAACCTCGTCATTTAATGGCTTGTAAAGACTAATATTATTCTCTATAGTATCTTCAAATAAGAAGATATCTTGGTCGATAACGGCAACTTTATCATTGAAATCCTTACTGCTAATACTCTTATAATCTACCCCATCTACCTGTATAGTCCCCTCATAGTCATCATAGATCATCTCTAACATTTTTAGTAAAGTAGACTTACCACTCCCACTTGCTCCTTTAATCAAGTACTTCTTGCCTTTCTCTATTCTTAGAGAAATATTTTTTAGAAGTGGCTGATCCTGTTCATAACCAAAGCTTACATTCCTCAGTATCATATGTTGATTAAAACGAAATGGCTGCTGCCCTTCTAACTCTATCTGCTCTTCAATCTGTGTAATCTTATTATAAATTTTACTTGAAGAACGGATTACATTTAAAAGTGGAAAGGTATCCATGGTTCTAAAGACTACTTGGTTACTAAGTTGGAATAAAAAGACTGCGCTCCCAAGGGCCATGCCTTCTGCAATACATAAACCTAAATACCATACTACCCCTACCATAACAAGGTAGCTTGCAAAAAGTAGTACATTTTGCTGAACTTCTGAAAAGTTATTGAAGGCAAATTTTCTTTGCTCTACATGAGAAATTTCCTGCTTATTTTTATCCAGGAATTTATCTTCAATATTGCCTAATTTAATGATTTCAAGGCCATTAAAAGTATTACTCATATTTAAAGTAAACTTTTCATTTTCAGAAGAGACTTCTTCTTGAAGCTGCTCTGTACGCTTCAAGAAAAGTTTGCAAATAAAATAAACCATTAGTGAAACAGCAAAAATCCCTAAGGCTAACATTCTATCCATAACAAGTAAAATGATTAATCCGAAAACATATAAACCAAGCCCTGAGATAAAATTTAAAAGGCTTCTAAAAAACTTTTCTTCAATTAAATTAATATCATTCGTTAAACGTGATACATAGTTCTCTTTTGAAATCTTACCAAACTGTCTGGGTGACATTTTAAGTATCGTCTTAAAAGCCTCCATACGAATATCTAAAAGCACATTACGCATATATCCAATACGTAAGAAACGTGATGTAAAGTACAAAAGACTCATAGTTCCTAGAATTAGAATACCCAGTACAATACGATGAATAAATAATGTAAGACTCCCCTTCTCTAAGGCATCAAAAATCATAGAGGATAAACTCATATAGAGTAAATCACTTATGATAAATAAACAACTTGCTAAAATATAGACCATAAAAGCCCATTTTCTCTTTAATAATAACGCTTTCATAATTCCCTCCTTACGACCTAACTGGAGTTCCTCCTGCAAATAGCGTTTTGGCGCGCACAAAAAAAGCCATAGGTAGTCCTTCCCTATAGCTTTAGATCATTTAACCGTATAGGAAAGCACGAATATGAGCTTATTCTACTATCTGCATGAAAAACACACCCCTTGAGGCTCTATATATAGACTACCCCTAGGCTTCCAATTATCTTATCTTGTTTGAAATGTGTTTTTTCACTAACAATACTTTCAAAGTATTATTTAGCAGTATAGTATTCTACTCATGTTCGTACTTTCCTCCTATTTTTCATTTGATAGAATTGTATCACAATTTTATATTTCTGTAAACTATTATATTTATATTCATTTTTACTTACCTCTAACTTTTTTCATTTTTAACCTATTTTTAACGTAATACACCTCTACATTTTACATACTTCTTTTACAATGTATCTATCATCAGGTATGGGAGCTACTCTGATGAATTTCTTCAACTTATATCCTCTCTAGATTATATGTGAGAAAAACTACCAGTAAATGTGATCACCTTTACTGGTAGTTCTTTTTTATGCGCTTCTTCATTTGCATAAAAAAAAGAGCTACTGCTCTTACAATAGCTCTTTTTTTATTTGAATTAGTTTTCAGTTTCTTCTTGTTTTGCAGCTTCAGAAATAATAAGCGCTAACTCATCTAATTGTTTCTGGTCTACAACGTTTGGTGCTTCTGTCATGAGACAGCTTGCATCTTTTACTTTAGGGAATGCTATAACATCACGGATGTTATCACGTTTTGCCATAAGCATTACAAGTCTATCAAGACCGAATGCTAAACCGCCATGTGGTGGTACACCATATTTGAATGCATTAAGTAAGAATCCAAAACGTTCGTAAGCTTCTTCTTGTGTAAATCCAAGAAGATTGAACATCTTTTCTTGAACATCTTGTTGATAAATACGGATACTACCACCACCAAGTTCATAACCGTTAAGGCAAAGGTCATAAGCTTTTGCACGTACTTTACCTGGCTCTGTTTCCATAAGGGCAATATCTTCATCCATTGGCATTGTAAATGGATGATGCATTGCAACGTATCTACCAGCTTCCTCATCATACTCAAGAAGTGGGAATTCTGTAACCCATACAAATCTGAATTCATCTTTATTAACAAGTTCAAGACGTTTTGCAACTTCTTGACGAAGTGCTCCAAGTGCTGCGTAAACAACAGATGGTTTATCTGCTACGACTAAGATAAGATCGTTGTCTGTTACGTCCATACGCTCTTTGATTGCAGCAATTGTTTCTTCATTTAAGAACTTAGTGAATGAAGATTTTTCTTCACCATCTGGTCTAACTTGAAGCCAAGCTACACCTTTAGCACCAAAGTCTTGACCTACTTTTACTAAGCTATCAATTTGTTTACGGCCGATATCTCCCATACCTTTTGCATTGATCGCACGTACTGAGCCACCATTTGCTAAAGCATTTTCAAATACAGCAAAGCCACTACCTGCTACAACATCTGAAAGGTCAGTAAGTTCTACACCGTAACGCATATCTGGTTTATCACTACCGAAACGGTC
Source organism: Candidatus Niameybacter stercoravium (assembly GCA_018883975.1). GTDB lineage: Bacteria > Bacillota > Clostridia > Lachnospirales > Cellulosilyticaceae > Zhenhengia > Zhenhengia stercoravium. The sequence goes on along the minus strand of JAHLFD010000080.1, from coordinate 5,594 downwards.
CATAGCTTCCTGATATGTTAATCTTTGAATAGGAAGCTGAACATCTACATCGAGAACTTCTTTAAATACTGTTTGGATAAGTTTTTCGTTAATACCGATTACATCATCTACGTCCACGAAGCTAAGCTCCATATCGATTTGAGTAAACTCTGGCTGACGGTCAGCACGAAGGTCTTCATCACGGAAGCATTTTACGATTTGGAAGTAACGGTCATAGCCTGATACCATAAGAAGCTGTTTGAAAATCTGTGGTGACTGTGGAAGAGCATAGAAGTTACCTGGGTGTACACGAGATGGTACAAGGTAGTCACGCGCACCTTCTGGAGTAGATTTTGTAAGCATTGGTGTTTCGATTTCAAGGAAGTTATTTGCTTCTAAGAAACGTCTTACAGCTCCTGTTGTTTTGCTACGAAGCATAATTGTGTTTTGCATATCCGGACGACGAAGGTCAAGATAACGGTATTTTAAACGTAATTCTTCTCTTACATCGCTGTTTTCTACGATTTCAAAAGGTGTTGTTTCTGCTTCTGATAAAATACGAAGTTCTTTTACTTCGATTTCAATATCACCAGTTTTCATTGTTTTATTAGCATCTTCACCACGTGAACGAACAGTACCTACTGCTGCAATAACATATTCACTTCTAAGTGCTTCTGCCTTTTCAAATAAAGCTTTATCTGTTTCTTCACCGAAAGCTAATTGAAGAAGACCGCTTCTATCTCTTAATGTGATGAAAAGTAATTGACCTAAGTTTCTTCTTCTTTGTACCCAACCTGTTACTGTAACAGTTTCGCCTACATTTGCAGCGCTAAGTTCTGTACAGTAATGTGTTCTTTTTAAACCTTGCATTGATTCTGACATTGTGTATCCCTCCTGTAGATTATTTATTTAATTCTTGTTTCATAACAGCTACAAGTGCGTCAAAAGCTACTTCTTTTTCTTCACCTGTCTGCATGTTTTTAAGATTAATCACTTTGTTCTCAAGCTCGCTCTCGCCAATAATTGCTGAGTACTTAGCTCCAATTTTATTAGCATATTTCATTTGTGCTTTAACACTTCTTTGAAGGTGATCACTTTCTGCACTAATGCCTGCTTTTCTTAACTCATTTACAAGTTTATAAGCCCATACAGTAGCGCCTTCTCCTCTGTAACCTAAGAATAAATCTCTTGTTGCTGGTGGAAGTGTGTTACCATTTTCTGCTTCTTTAGCAAGAATAAGACGTTCCATACCTGCACCAAACCCAACAGCTGGAGTTGGTTTGCCACCAATTTCTTCTACTAAGCGGTTGTATCTACCCCCACCACATACAGTACCTTGTGCACCAATTTCATTAGATACAAATTCGAATACTGTTTTTGTATAGTAGTCAAGTCCACGTACAATCTTAGGATCTACTACAAATGGAATTTCCATAGCAGTTAAAAGTTCTTGTACTTTCTCAAAATGAGCTTTACACTCATCCCCTAATGTATCAAGTACAGTTGGCGCATCTTTGAACATTTCTTGGCATGCTTCATTTTTACAGTCAAGTACACGAAGTGGATTTTTCTCACGACGTTCATTACAAAGTGGGCAAAGACCATCTTTTTTACTTTCAAGGAAAGCTTTAAGTGTCTCATTGTATTTTTTACGACACTCTGTATCCCCTAATGAGTTAATGTGAAGCTCTACTTTATTAAGCCCAATACGCCTTAAAAGTTCATAGCCAATGCTGATAATTTCAGCATCTGCTGTAGGTGAATCTGTACCAAACATTTCTACACCAAATTGGTGGAACTGTCTTTGTCTACCTGCTTGTGGTCTTTCGTATCTGAAAGTTGGAGACATATAGTAAAGTTTGATAGGCTGTACATCTGCTCCCATATTGTGTTCAAGGTAGCTACGTACTACTGGCGCGGTACTTTCTGGTTTAAGGGTAATCGCATTGTCCCCTTTATCCACAAAAGAATACATTTCTTTTTGAACAATATCTGTAGTCTCCCCTACACCTCTTTGGAATAAGTTTGTAAACTCAAAGATTGGTGTACGAATTTGACTAAAACCAAAGTCATCACATAAGTTTCTAATAGTCTCTTCCATATCGAGCCATTTTCTCATTTCTTCACCAAAGATATCTTTGGTGCCTTTTAATGCACGAATCTCCATAAGCATCTCCTTTTCTAAAGTTATACACACTTTTTATTTTATTTCTTAAAATTATGCACAATTCCTTAAATATTACACACAAGTATGTGAATTGTCTATACGATTAGCAATAAAAAACGCCCCTAGCATAATGCCAGGGACGATATGTCGCGTTGCCACCCTGATTCAAAGTTTAAAACTTAAACTTTGCACCTTAAGAGCCTATAACGTAGCCACCCGTTGTATCCTACTTAAAGTTCAGATACACACTCCGAGATGTCTTCAGATCTAGTGAAGGCTTTCAGCCAAGGCCTTCTCTCTGCAGGGTAGATCGTACTCTTTCTCATCTTCGCTTTATTTTATCAATTATTTGTTATTTTATAGCTGCTTTTGTATTTTGTCAAGGATACATTTTGGAATAAATTCAAGTCTATTGCAATTTAGTTAACCTATGCTATAATACCTCTATCGCTCATATTTTACAGAAACATTATTTTTTTACAGAAAGAGGGATTTTATGATTCGACGTGCTGTGTTAACTGACCTTGAAAGTTTATTAATGATAAAAGACCTTGTTATTACAGATATGGCTAAGCACAATATCTTTCAGTGGGATCATTCATATCCTACTGCTGTGCATTTCGAGCAAGATATAGAGAACGGGACTTTATATGTAATTGAAGAAAATAATATGATTTGCGGCTTTGCTTGTATTGATCAAAAGCAGGCTCCTGAATATAAAAACTTAGATTGGCATAGTTCAGATGATGCTTATGTAATCCATCGCCTTGCCATTCATCCTGAATGTAGCGGACGTGGCTATGCTTCTCAAATACTTAACTTTGCAGAAGAACTTGCATTAAAAGAAGGTGTCCATGACCTTCGTATTGATACATTCTACCAAAACCACCGTGCACAGGCTTTATTTAGAAAAGCTGGCTTCGAGTATATTGGAGATGTAATCTTCCCAAGAAAAAATGAACCATTCTGTTGCTTCCATAAAGCAATTTAATGGTGAAAAAGGGGTAGTACTGACAACCTATTGCCAGTACTACCCTCTTATTATTTCCAACTTTTTTATTTTTATTACCTATATTTCATAAATCCTTCGCGTTTGCGTTCAATCATTTCATCAATACGTGTAATATAGTCTTCTAGACTTTTTACATTAGCAATGCGGTCAATACGCTCACCATTTTGGTAAACCATCTTTGTGATTGCACCTGCTCCTGCAGCAATAATGCTTTCACTTTCTTCCATGATTTCTACATTGTAAATGCATTCATAACCTGGCTTAGCATAGCCTACATTCTCAAAGTTACCTAACATATTTTTTTGTCTGTACATATAGTAAGGATTAAGACCCATGCTTCTGCATGCTTGTTGGCTTAAGTCTAGCATGGCTTCAATTTTCTTAGCTTGTGCAAGTTGATAAGCCATTTCATCAGACTTTCTAAGCTCTTCCTTTAATCTAGACGCACGCTTAATAGCCATTGTATGCACTGTAATATTCTCTGGATTTAATTTTTTAAGCTCTTCTAATGTGTGGGCTACATCTTCTACCTCTTCACCTGGAAGACCTAAAATAATATCCATATTAATATTGTCATGTCCTAACTCTCTAGCTATTTTAAAGACTTCTTTAATTTCTTCTACAGTATGGTGACGCCCAATAGCATCTAATGTTTTTTGATTCATACTTTGAGGATTAATTGAAATACGTCCTACATTCATACGTTTCATAATCTCAAGTTTTTCTCTTGTAATAGTATCTGGTCTACCTGCTTCAATTGTATATTCTTCAATCTGTTCAAGTTCAAATACATTTTGAATATGATTAAGGAGTCTTTCAAGCTGAGCTTCATTTAAGCTTGTAGGTGTCCCCCCACCAATGTAAAGGCTACGGATTGGTTTGCCTTTTTGAGCCTCTGCAATAAAGCTAATTTCTTTGCAAAGGGCATCTAAATAAGTTTCTACATGATTCTTCTTAGCTTCTAAAGAATAAGCTGTAAAGGAACAATATACGCATCGTGTTGGGCAGAATGGAATACCAATATAAATACTGATTTCATCTTGCTTGTTCTTGCTTAAAATCTCTTCTTCTGCTTTAGCTACCTCTATCATTAGGTCTACTTTATCCTGTGAAATATGGTAGACTTTATCAAACTTCTCTCTAAGAGCATCTTCACTTATACCCTGTTTTTGGTAATCATGAACAATCTTAGTCGGTCTAATTCCTGTCAGCATCCCCCACGGCATAGCTTTGCCTGTAAGTTGGTAAAGAACCTCATAAACCGTCTCTTTAAGCATAAGTTTCATATTTTTCTTAGCTTTAAGCTCTGTATCAGCATGCTCTATAGGGCTTTGTTTTTCAAAAATTACATTGTCTTCTTTAATGAGCTTAGCTGTGGCAAGACTTTCTTCGTAAACACTTTCAAGCTCATAGTCACCTTCTATATAAGGCTCAAAGAGATGGATAATATTATTAATCTCATATTCTGTATCATGATTTATACATTTTAAATTTATCATTTTAACTTTCCTATCTATTCAAACATATTAAAGTATGGGTTATTGAGTACTTCAAAGCCTACTGTCGTTGGCTCTCCATGACCTGGATAAAGTGTCACTTCTCTTTCAAGTGTGAAAATCCCTGCTCTAATACTTCTTATAAGTGTAGCCATATCCCCACCTATAAAATCAGTACGGCCAATAGAACCTTTGAAAATAATGTCTCCTACAAAGGCTGCTTTATGTGCATCATTGTAGTAAGCTACACCATCTAATGTATGCCCTGGAGCATGAATGACTTCAAACTTAAGGTCAGTACCTTCTATTTGTACTACATCACCATCTTTCACATATTGGTCAGCTTGAAGCGTCATAGCCCCATCGCCAAATGCTGTGGATAAGTTATAGCGAGGGTCTTCTAAGTAACGTTTACCTTCTTCATGGATAACAATTTCACAGTTTGTGTGCGCTTTAATAGCTGCAGCTGCTCCTATATGATCAAAATGACCATGTGTAAGAAGAATCTTCTCTACTTTAAGTCCGTCTGTATCAATTTTGTGAATGAGTGCATGCTCATCTGCACCTGGATCTATAATAAAAGCTCGTTTTGTTTTTTCATCAATAGCAAAGTATGTTTGTTCCTGAAGCATACCTACTGTTACACGTTCTATTTTCATTTTTCCACCTCTTCTAAATCTGATATTGCATAAGTTCTAAGAACTTTCTTACCTTCTTCTAAGTCGTTTAATTTCACACATCTTGTAGGAATCCATACTTCTTTATTATTTTGTTTCACCACAATGATATAATACGTTTTCATCTTAATATCTTTAATTTCTTCTCGTTTTAACGTATGTTTTACAAAAAACCAAGTATACCAACTTATGTAGTTATGTTCTAATTCTAAGTACTTCATTCTTGAAGTATAAAGGAAAAGCGCTCCGAAAAGTATCCCCCC
>JAHLFD010000079.1:0-12438 GCA_018883975.1 Candidatus Niameybacter stercoravium | reverse complement strand
GCTGCAGATGCAGCTGAAGGAGCTTTAAGAGGGTTTAGAGAAGAAGAAACGACTGTAGGGATTGCAAGGTATGCACCATTTACAGCTATTGGTCTTCTAGTAGGCTCACAAGTAGGCGCAAAAGGTGTACTCACACAATGTGCAGTAGAGGAAGCTGTGGAATTAGAATTAGGGATGCGAGGTTTAACCACTTATGCAGAAACCATTTCTGTTTATGGTACAGAAAAAGTGTTTATAGATGGAGATGACACACCATTTTCAAAAGCTTTTTTAGCATCGGCTTATGCATCACGTGGTCTTAAGATGAGGTATACTTCCGGCACAGGATCAGAAGTACTTATGGGTAATGCAGAACAGAAATCTATGCTTTATCTAGAAACAAGATGTCTGATGGTGACAAAGGGAGCTGGTGTACAAGGCATTCAGAATGGCGCAGTAAGTTGTGTGGGTATCACTTCATCTGTTCCGTCAGGTGTAAGAGCAATCTTAGCAGAAAACCTTATTGCAGCAATCCTGGACTTAGAAGTTGCTTCAAGTAATGACCAGACCTTCTCTCACTCAGATATTAGAAGAACTGCAAGGATGCTTATGCAAATGCTACCAGGTACAGATTTTATCTTCTCAGGGTATAGTGGTACTCCTAATAAGGATAATATGTTTGCAGGTTCTAACTTTGATGCAGAAGACTTTGATGACTATAATGTTCTTCAACGTGATCTAAAGGTAGATGGCGGCCTTAGACCTGTCAAAGAAGAAGATGTGGTACAGGTAAGGAATAAAGCAGCAAAAGCTATGCAGGTAATTTTTAAAGAGCTTGGGTTTCCACCAGTAACAGATGAAGAAGTAGAAGCTATTACTTATGCACATTCAAGTGATGATGTTATAGATAGAGATACAGTAGCAGATCTTACTGCTATTGATGAGATGATGAAAAAGAAAGTAACAGGTGTAGAGATTATCAAAGCACTTCACAAGGGTGGATTTAGTGATGTAGCAGAAAGTCTTCTTAATATGTTTAAACAACGTATTACAGGAGATTACCTTCATACTGCAGCTATTTTGGATGAACAGTTTAAAGTCCAGAGTGCAGTGAATTTCCCTAATCAATATAAAGGGCCAGGAACAGGGTATAAGATGAGTAAAGAAAGATGGGAAGAAATTAAAAATATCCCTCATATCATCTCACCTGATGCACTGTAGGAGGTGAAGGCGTGCAACTTACAGATCAGCAGATACAAAATGTGGTCAAAAAAGTCATGGATGAGATGAATCAAAAAATGCCAGAAAGAAGTTCTAGTGCGTGGTTGCAAGAAAGAGGTCAGGCCATAAAAGGGCATAACCCAAAAGAAGTAGGAATTGGTATAGGACCGGCTTTTGGAAAGAAGATTCATCATACAATAAACGGTTTAAATGTAGTAGACGTATTAAAAGAAATCATGGCGGGTATAGAAGAGGAAGGTATGATTCCTAGAGTTGTAAGAGTTCTAAGAACTTCAGATGTGTGCTTTATGGGGAATGATATAGCTAAGCTTATGGGATCAGGAATTGCAATAGGCTTACAATCAAAGGGAACAGCTGTAATTCATCAAAAGGATCTTTATCCGCTTACAAATTTGGAACTTTTTCCACAAGCACCGCTACTTACTTTGGAATTGTACAGAATCATTGGTAAGAATGCAGCTAAATATGCAAAAGGCGAGAGAGTAATACCTATTGCTACTCAAAATGACCCAATGGTAAGGCCTAAATATCAAGTGAAGGCAGCACTCATGCATACAGTTGAGACAGAATTAGTAATAGATCGTGCAGAGCCTATAGAAGTGCATGTTATGGAATCATAAGGAGGGATCTACTTGGAGTTATATCCACTTATAGAAAAAAGACCTGAATTAATTAAAACCAAGACAGGTAAAAAATTAGAAGATATTACAATGGAGCAAGTAATTAAAGGGGATATAGGTATTGAAGATCTTTCTATTTCAAAGGATACATTAATTTTGCAGGCAAAGGTAGCTTTAGATGAAGGAAAGGTGCAGCAAGCTGAAAATTTTGTAAGAGCTTCTGAACTTATTGGCGTACCTGATGCAAAAATACTAGAAATCTATAATATGCTAAGACCCTATAGATCGACTGAGGCGCAGCTTCAAACTATTATTAAAATGCTTCAAGAAGAGTATGATGCACCTTTATGTGCAGCTTTTGTAGAAGAGACTTTAGAGGTATATAAAAAACGAAACATTCTTGCTAAAGAATAGGTGAGATTATGAGAGTAGCAGGGGTTGATATCGGTAATTCTACAACGGAAGTATGTATTGCTACATTAGGGTTAAAGGAAGAACTTGTATTTGAAAGCAGTGCCTTAGTACCTACTACAGGTATGAAGGGGACAGTGCAAAATATTAGAGGCATTAAGGAAGTTCTTCAAGAAGCCTTAAGAAAAATAAATAAAGATGTAAAAGACGTAGATTTGATTCTCTTAAATGAGGCTGCCCCTGTTATCGGGGATATGGCAATGGAGACAATCACACAGACTATCATTACAGAATCCACTATGATCGGACATAATCCCAATACACCAAGTGGAGAGGGTGTAGGAAAAGGCAAGACTGTTTTGCTTGAAGAACTTCAAGATACATATGAAGATGAGGACTACATTGTGATTATAGGTAGCCATATAGGTTATCAAGAAGCAGCAAAGTTAATTAATGCATCGAGACACTCTATAAAGGGTGCAATTGTCCAAAAAGATGAAGCGGTTCTTATTTATAATAGGCTTAAGTATCCTATACCTATAGTAGATGAGGTAAAGTTTATTCATAAAATTCCTTTAGGTAACACCTGTGTTATAGAAGTAGCATCTGAAGGCGGTACAATTCAAACACTTTCAAATCCGTATGGCATTGCTAACCTTTTTAATCTTACACCTGGGGAAACAAGAAGGATCATTCCTATTGCAAAAAGTCTTATTGGCACCAGATCAGCTGTCGTTATTAGAAGTCCAAAAGGTCAGGTAGAAGAAAAAGAAATACCGGCTGGAACGCTTACAATCTACTTTGTAGATGGGAGTAAACGTATGGTGGATGTAGATAGAGGTAGCGAAGAAATGATGCATGCAATAGATAGTGATCAGGAGATCTTAGATATGGAGGGCACTAAGGGAAGCAATATCGGCCATATGATTGAACATATGAAAGAGGAAATAGGGAAGTTGTCTAAAAGTGCAAATGTTCATATTCAAGATGCTTTAGCTGTAGATGTTCTTGTACCTATGAGTGTAGAAGGTGCGCTAGCTGGAGAAATCAGTATGGAAAGAGCCGTTGCACTAGCTGCTATGGTTAAATCTAAAGGGCTTCCTATGCAGGAACTTGCCAAGACTTTAGAAGATGATATAGGAGTCAAAACACAAGTTGCAGGAGTAGAAGGTGTTATGGCCTCTTTAGGAGCTCTTACTACGAAGGGAACTACCTTTCCGTTAGTCATACTTGACTTAGGGGGAGGTTCTACAGATGCTGCCATTCTAGAAGAAACAGGTGAAGTCAAAGTCACTCACTTAGGTGGAGCAGGTAATTTTATTACAATGTTAATCAATACAGAATTAGGGCTGGAAAATCTATCTGTAGCAGAAGATATTAAGAGATATCCCCTTGCTAAGGCAGAAAGTCTCTTTCATATACGCCTTGAAACAGGTGAGGTCAAGTTTTTTGGTCAACCTCTATCACCTAAGATATTTGGAAAAGTTGTGATTTGTAAAGAAAAAGACTTTATCCCAATAGAAACAAAACATAGCTTAGAAAAAATAGTCACAATTAGGAAAGAAGCCAAAAGAAAAGTATTTATACAAAATGCTTTAAGAGCACTAAAAAGTGTGGCTAAAGGTAATGATTTGACTCAAATTCCAAACGTAGTACTAGTAGGAGGAAGTGCAATGGATTTTGAAATACCACAAATGCTTCTAGAGTATTTAGCCCCCTATGGTATTGTAGTTGGTAAAGGTGAAATAAGAGGAGTAGAAGGACCAAGAAATGCTGTAGCAACAGGTTTGGTACTTTCGAAAGTAAAAGTCCTATGATAAAACCTACAATTGTTATAAAAATAGATAATCACTTAGACAATCAAATACTTATAGAAATTTTAGCCGGAATAGAAGAAGAGAGTGTGCTAGCTGAGGTAGTGACAGAAAAATCTTTTAAACCAGCTCATTTATTAGCACAGGAGGCAGCAGAAGCAAGTCAGCTTGAAGTGGGAATAGGAATTTGTAAAAGTCAGGCAGTGCTTACAACTCATAAATTAAGAGGTAAGGCCTTATTGCATACAAATACAGATTATAGAACACTAGGACAGAATGCTGCTAGGTATGTAAAGGGAAATAGTTTTACTCAGATGATAGGAGGAGAGCTATGAAGGTTTACACCAAAACAGGAGATAATGGGGAGACCAGTCTTTTAGACGGTACAAGAGTACCTAAGGATCACCCTTATATTCAGGCATTGGGAACAATAGATGAACTAACAAGTCATCTAGGAAAGATTAAAAGTCAGATTAAAGAAGAACAAGTTGTAGATGAACTCCATTATATCCAGAAAAGACTCATTATAGTTATGGGGATTGTCGCAGGCTACGATAAAGCTGAAGCGGAAAGTATAGAGATAGATATAGAAAATATTGAAAGAAGTATTGATGACTATGAATCTAAGTCTCATGAATTTCAAGGTTTTATATTACCAGGAAAAACTACCCTTTCAGCAGATATAGATATTGCTAGAACAGTTGCAAGAAGAGCAGAGAGGCTCCTTGTTACTTGTAAAGGTGTTGAAGGCATTGTAAAGCGCTATATCAATAGATTATCTGATTATCTTTTCATGTTAGCAAGATACATAGAGGAAAATCCAATATTAAATTTAGAAACATTGAACTTAGAGGTAGCCAATAAGGTAATAGCAATGGTCATACAAAAAGCCAAAGAGAAGGGGATAAAAGTAGTAGTAGCCCTTGTTAAAGAAGGTGGAAGACCAATAAGTGTGCAGGCTATGGATGAGGCTTTCGTTATTAGCTATGAACTAGCGATTAAAAAGGCGTTTTCTGCAGTAGCCTTGCAGATGGGAACTCATGAAATCGCTGAATTTGTCAAACAAGGAGCAGATTTTGAGGGACTTGTCAGCATGCTAGATGAAAAGATTATTACATTAGGTGGTGGCTATCCAATAAAAGTCAATGGAAAAGTAATAGGTGCAATAGGTGTAAGTGGTGGAAGTGCGAGTCAAGATATAGAACTTGCCCAGTATGGAGCAGGATTATTTGGAAGAGGGTGAAGAAGTGAACGACGCACAACTAAAAGAAATTGTAGCCAATGTAGTGATGAAAATGAATGGGGCAGCCCAAAGTTCTAACCATCACTTAGGGATTTTTGAAGATATGAATGAAGCAATTGCAGCGGCAAAAGTAGCACAAAAGAAGTTACGTCAAATGCCGCTAGAAACACGCGATCAGATTATTGATAAAATCCGTGAGAAAATCATGGCTAATAAAGAAACACTTGCTAGAATGGCTGTTGAAGAAACAGGCATGGGAAAAGTAGGACATAAAATTCTAAAACACGAACTTGTAGCTAAGAAGACACCAGGAACAGAATGTATCAAAATAGACGCTTGGAGTGGTGATCAGGGCCTAACACTTGTAGAAAGAGGACCCTATGGCGTAATTGGTGCAATTACACCATCTACAAATCCATCTGAAACTGTATTCTGCAATGGGATAGGTATGATTGCAGCAGGTAATACAGTAGTATTTAACCCTCATCCAGGTGCTACTAAAACAGCTAACTTTGCAGTAAGCCTTATTAATGAGGCTGCAAAAGAAGTAGGAGAGTTTGAAAATCTTGCAGTAAGTATTTGTAAACCGACTTTAGAATCAGGAGACATTTTGTTTAAACATCCAGATATTGATTTACTTGTAGCAACAGGTGGTCCTGGTATAGTTAAAGTCATTTTACAAAGTGGTAAAAAAGGTATGGCAGCAGGCGCAGGCAACCCACCCGTACTTGTAGATGAAACAGCCAATATAAGAAAAGCAGCAGAAGATATTGTAAACGGTGCAAGTTTTGATAATAACCTTCCTTGTATTGCAGAGAAAGAAGTTATTGTAGTAGATGAAGTAGCAGATGAACTCATTTATTATATGTTATCTGAAAATGACTGCTATATGTTAAGAGGAGAAGAAATTAATCGTCTTGCAAATACAGTACTAATTGAAAAAAATGGTAAGTATATGCTTAATCGTGACTTCGTAGGAAGAGATGCATCAGTCATTTTAAAAGCAATTGGAATTGATGCACCAGAGCAAACAAAATGTATTATCTTTGAAGGATGTAAAGAAAATCTGCTCATTAAAGAAGAACTGATGATGCCAATCTTAGGAATTGTTAGAGTAAAAGATGTAGATGAAGGGATAGAGACAGCAGTCCTACTTGAAGGCGGTAATAGGCACTCAGCTCATATGCATTCTTCTAATGTCAACAACTTAACTAAATATGGCAAGGCATTAGATACAGCTATTTTTGTAAAAAACGCACCGTCTTATGCAGGTATAGGATTTGGTGGTGAAGGCTTTACAACCTTTACAATTGCAAGTAAAACAGGAGAAGGATTAACTAATGCATTAAGCTTTACAAGAGCACGTAGATGTGTTATGTCTAATGCTTTATATATCAGATAGGGGGAGCATGATGGAAAAGTATACGATCAATAATATTGAAGAAATTGTTAAACAAGTTATGGCAAGTTTACAAAACAATGAAGTTCAAGTAGCTTCTTCAGTGAGTCATGGAAAATCAGGTAGAGTAGCTTACTTAGTAGAAAAACAAAAAATTGAAGTAAAAACTTATGATATTCCAGAAATTACAGATGATGAAGTGCTTGTTAAGATTGAAGGATGCGGTGTATGCGGAACAGATGTTCACGAATACAAAAACGATCCATTTGGACTTATTCCAGTTGTGCTTGGTCATGAAGGAACAGGGGAAATTGTTAAAATCGGTAAAAATGTTACAAAAGATATGGTTGGCAAGCCACTTCGTGTAGGAGATAAAGTTGTAACTTCTGTAACACTTACAGGTAGTGATGAGTTTACAACACTTAAACCAGAACGCGCTAACTTAAGTAGCAAAGCAGAAGTATATGGTCTTCTTCCAGATGATGAATACCGTTTCAATGGATGGTTTGGCGATTATATTATTCTTCGTAAAAATTCTTCTATCTTTAATGTAAGTGATATGGGACTCGATGAACGTATTCTTATTGAGCCAGCTGCTGTTGCAGTTCATGCAGTAGAAAGAGCAAAAACAACACAACTGCTTCGTTTTGATAGTAAAGTACTTATTCAAGGATGTGGACCAATTGGGCTTTTAGTACTTACTGTATTAAGAACAATGGGAATTCAAAACATTATTGCAATAGATGGTGATGACCAAAGACTTAGTTATGCTAAGGACTTAGGAGCAGACTATATTTTTAATTTCAAAAACTATAAGGATTTTGAAACCATGTGTGACGCAGTACACGAAGTAACAAATGGTGGTGTAGATTTTGCTTTCCAATGCACAGGTGTACCAAGTGCAGCAGGAAATATTTATAAATTCATCCGAAGAGGTGGTGGCCTTTGTGAAGTTGGATTCTTTGTAGATAATGGAAATGCTACAATTAATCCTCATTGGGACTTCTGCCAAAAAGAAATTACAGTAGTAGGTTCATGGACTTATACATTTAAAGACTATGTGACGACACTCGACTTCTTAAGAAGAGCAAAAGGTATTGGTCTTCCAGTAGAAAAACTGATTACACACAAATTTAGTTTAGATGAGCTTAATGAAGCAATGGAAGTAAATATGAAGTTACAAGGTATTAAAGTAGCTTATGTCAATAGGTAGGAGGCTATATGGGAAAGGCAGTAGGATTAATTGAGATTTATGGTTTAGCCACGGCGCTCTATGCTATTGATGCAGCCTGTAAAGCAGCAGATGTAACAGTAGAGTACATTGATAAAAATAAACCTGCTAATGCAGAGAGCTTAGAAGTGCCACTACTTATTATGGTGAAGCTAAGAGGAAATGTAGCAGATGTCACGGCAGGTATTGATGCAGCCAAACGAGCAAGTGAAGAACTTGCAGGCTATGTAGTAGCACGTGTTATTGCAAGCCCAGATGAAGGCTTAGAAGAGATGCTTGCAATCAATTGTTTATAAAGAAGTAACTACACTAAATAAAATAAAAAGAATATAGGAGGAATTTATTATGAAACAAGAAGCATTAGGAATGGTAGAAACAAGAGGTTTAGTAGCAGCAATCGAGGCAGCAGATGCAATGGTGAAAGCAGCAGATGTAACATTAATCGGAACAGAAAAAATCGGCTCAGGTCTTATTACAGTTATGGTACAAGGTGATGTAGGTGCTGTAAAAGCTGCAACAGAAGTAGGCGCAGACGCAGCAGGTAGACTTGGAGAATTAGTGGCAGTACATGTTATTCCAAGACCACATGGGGATATTGCAAGTATTTTACCAATACAAAAATAAGGCATAAAAGAGAGTGATAGGATGAAAGCAATCGGCATTTTAGAAGTGGCATCCAATGTGGCATCCATAGTTGCATTAGATGCTATGGCGAAGGCGTCTGATGTAACATTAGTAACAACAGAAAAAGCACTAGGAGGAAGACTTGTAAGCATTGTAGTGCAAGGAAGTGTTGCGGATGTAAAGGAAGCTATTGAGTATGGTAAAGTAGCAACCGAGAAAGTGGGTAAAGTAGCAGCAGTTGCAATCATTAATAATCCTCATGAAGAAGTACAGAAAGTACTTTTACATAGTGCAAGAAAACTGAGAGTGTAGGTGAAGAAAGTGGCAGAAGAAAAATCACCAAAAACTAAAAAGAAAAGTATTCAGGTAACAGAGGATACTAGTGATAGTTTAGAAACAGTTAAAGCAGTAGAAGAAACTAAGCCAAAAGTGGCTAAAGTGAGAGAGGAGAAAAAGATTATGGGTAGTCAAGCATTAGGAATGATTGAAACAAGAGGTTTAGTAGCAATTACAGAGGCAGCAGATGCTATGCTTAAAGCAGCAGATGTAACATTAGTAGGAACAGAAAAAATTGGTTCAGGTCTTGTAACAGTTATGGTAAGAGGAGATGTAGGTGCAGTTAAAGCTGCAGTAGAAGCAGGCGCAGCAGTAGCCGGTAGACTTGGTGAAGTTGTTGCAACACATGTTATTCCAAGACCACATGAAGACATCGAAAAAATTCTTCCTAAATTTTAATTTATAAAGTACAAACCAATTCCTAGAAGTGGCAGGCAGAAATCATTTCTCCTGCCTTTTACTTCATAAACAATTAGAAAACTGCAAATTTCAAGGAGGTAGCAAGGTGGAGCATTGTAATATAGAACAAATCATTACAGTACCGATTGGAGTCTCTGCAAGACATCTGCATTTATCAAAGGAACATCTAGAAATTTTATTTGGAGAAGGCGCTACGCTTCATCCCAAAAAAGAACTGATGGGCGGGCAATATGCAGCTGAGGAGAGGGTAACACTTGTAGGAACCAATCTAAGAGTAATTGAGAATGTACGTGTGTTAGGGCCTATTAGAAAAGAGACTCAGGTGGAACTTGCAAAGACAGATGCAGTCAAATTAGGTATTGCACCACCTATTCGTGAATCAGGTAATATTAAGGGGTCTGCACCTATTACTCTTGTAGGGCAAAAGGGGGCTGTTCATCTAAGTGAAGGGTGTATTATAGCAAAACGTCATATTCATATGAATGCAGAAGATGCCAAAGCCTTTGGTCTTTATAATAATCAGGTGATTAGTGTACGTATTGGTGAAGAGCGTGAGGGGATCTTAAATCATGTACAGATTAGAGTAGACCCTAGTTTCACACTAGAAATGCATATTGATACAGATGAAGCCAATGCTTTAGGTGTAACTTGTAAAAGCGCAGCATATATTATGAGCTAAATATAAAGGGGTGAGCGAGAATGATTATTGGTAAGGTAGTAGGGAGTATCGTTTCTACAAGAAAGCATGAAGCACTAGTAGGAAATAAATTTTTAATTGTAGAATCCCTACAGAAGACAGCAGAGGGAAAAAATACAATTGTAGCCATAGATGTGGTGGGTGCAGGAGTAGGAGAGACTGTACTTGTTGTAACAGGCAGTAGTGCAAGGTATGCAACAAGTCATGACCGCGCCCCGGTAGATGCAGCTATTGTAGGTATTGTAGATGAAGGTAGTAATTTTATATTAGATAGGTTATAAAGGAGGTGGGTATATGAACTATGAAGTATTAAAAGAGCAGATTGCAAAGGCAGGAATTGTAGGAGCTGGAGGAGCTGGTTTTCCTACACAGTTTAAGCTAGCTAAAGAAATGGATTATTTGATTATTAATGGCGCGGAATGTGAACCATTACTTTATACAGATTATCAGATTCTTACACACTTTGGGAAAGAGCTTATTGATACTTTACATGAGCTGCTAGAAATTTGTGAGATTAAACAAGGTATTATTGGTATTAAGAAAAAGTATAACGAGCTGATTAGCGCACTTAGGGATTATACCCAAAGATATCCCGAAATACATATTCAAGCAGTGGATAATATTTATCCTGTTGGTGATGAGGTTACTTTAATTTATGAATGTACAGGAAGAGTCATTCCACGAGGTGAATTACCAGCTAGCCAAAAAGTGGTAGAAATCAATGTAGAAACACTTCTTAATATAGGAAGATGCTTAAGGAATGGTGAACCTGTGACCCATACCTATATGACGGTAGGAGGTGCAGTGCCAAATCCTAAGGTAGTTAAAGCGCCTATTGGAATAAAGGTAAGAGAACTCCTTAAGCTTATAGGAATAGAAGATCTAGAAGATAAGAGTATCCTAGTAGGTGGCCCTATGATGGGGCAGTTTGGAGATTTAGATACACTTATTACAAAAACTACAAAGGGTATTCTTATATTACCTCAAGATCATATACTTCATAAACTTAAAGGTAGTCCTGATATGAGTACGGTTAAAAGAGCTATGTCTTCATGTTCACAGTGCTGTATGTGTACAGATTTATGCCCAAGAAATAGATTAGGTCACAAAGTAGAACCTCATAAGGTGATGAATGCTATTGCTAATGGACTTACATCCCATTATGAGGGAATAGAAACAGCACTAGGCTGTTGTGGATGTAATGTATGTTCTTATTTTGCATGTCATCATGAACTTTCGCCAAGTAAGTTTATGACACTTATTAAAAAGGAACTTTTAGCTCATGGTGAAAGAGGGGTTAAGGATCTTAATCCTGTACCTAAGAAAGATATAGGGACAAAAGTAGTAGCAAGTAGATTGACGAGTAGAATAGGACTTGGTCAGTATGATCATAAAGCCCAGTGGGATGAAACCATACTTATACCATCCATCGTAACGATTTCAACCAGGCAGCATATAGGTAAAAAGGCAAAGGTACTAGTGCAGGCTGGAGATCAAGTAGAAGTAGGTAGTTTGATTGCGCAAATGGATGAGGAAGGCATAAGTGCCAATATCCATGCAAGTGTTACAGGTAAGGTTCTTTGTGTTCAAGAAGATCAAATTATAATAGAAAGCTTAGATGATAAGGAGGGAAGATAGTAAGTGAATGAATATAAATCATTAGGGATTATGGAGTATAGATCAGTAGCCATCGGTATGAAAGCGGCTGACAGTATGCTAAAGGCAGCTGATATACAGATGATGATGATGCAGACTGTATGTCCAGGGAAATATATTGTTATGTTTACAGGTAAGCTATCTTCTGTAGAAGCAGCAGTCAAGGTAGGCAGAGTAGCACCTTTTGATGAAGTGCTTGTAGATTCTTATCTATTAGGCAATCCAGATCAAAGTTTATTCGCAGCTATTTATGGAACCTGTGATAAAGAAAATCTAGCTGCTATAGGTATTTTAGAAGGTTATGCTGTAGCTTCCATGGTAGGTGTAGCAGATGAAATTGTGAAAACAAGTCCTGTAAGGCTTATTGAGTTAAGGCTTGCAAGAGGTATGACAGGTAAATCTTATGCTATTTTTGCAGGAGAAATCGCCGCAGTAGAGGCTTCTATGAAAAAAGCAGAATCTATTCTTGTAGAAGAAGGATTATTCTTACATAGTGCAGTTATTCCAAGTCCAGATCCGGTATTATGGGAAATGCTTTAAGGAGAGGAAATAAGGGGGCATGAAAATGCCCCCTTATTTTTATGCAGTTATCTAATGAGTGCAAAATAATAAACTTTTTACATAAAAAAATACCCATTATTTAGAAAGTTATATTGGTATAATAAAACTAGTTTTAATAATAGAATTAAGAAGGCTTTATTAAAGTAGGAGGGTGCAATTAGCTATGAACATATTGGCGCAGATCTTATTACATTAGCATCTATGC
>JAHLFD010000078.1:0-5024 GCA_018883975.1 Candidatus Niameybacter stercoravium | reverse complement strand
GAATGAATCTTATCTCAATAGAAGAAGAAATTCTTATGGCCCTTCAAAATGAAGAGGTAGTAGATATTGAGTCTTTAGATTTAGAGACTTTTAAACAATATGGAAATTTCTCAGATGATGAGGTCAAACACTTAATACACAGATTTAAAGAAAATAGAAAAAAATAAACATAAACACCCCCAGCTAAGTAGACAATAAGTTTACCTTCTTAACTAGGGGTGTTTTTAAGTATTGGAGTTTTAGTATTTTACGATGTATTTTACCGTGTCGCTTCATATTTAGCTGCAATTAAGGCGTTATATTGAACTGGATGAATATGTATCTTGCCCCGGATAACAGCAAGGAGTTCTTCAGACTTAAGTGATTCTATTATGCGATTAATAGAACGTACATCAACACCTAGAAATTCACTCATCATTTGCCTACTTTCGTTAATTTTAACAGCACCTGAATAGGTATCAGGATATGTTTTACGGTAAAGCTCATAAGTATGCATAAGGTAAGAAATTAAGTTAGTACGTAAAGAGTAACTTTTACATTCAGCCATAGTGATAATAGATTTATGTAGACGGTCCACAATGCTGAATGTAAGTTTTTTGGTGAAAGCTGGATAAGTACCAAACCATTTTTGAATAGCCTCTCTAGGAATGACAGCAGCTGTTACAGGGGTACGAGATATAACACTGGCTATACGGGGCGCAGTATCTGTAATAATTTCAGTAAAACCTATAACATCAAAAGGTGCAATTCTATAGTTACAAATGTTAATACCTGTTTCAAGTTCATTTAAAACATCACAAATACCATACAGAATAATAAAAAGGTTAGTGTCTTGAGAACCTCTTTGGATAAGAAGTTGATTTGGGGCATAGCGGTTGATTTGGATAAATTTTAATTCCTCATTAGGAATTTCAGAAAATAATTCTGCAAGTTGTGGATGTGATTGGATATAAGTTTGAACGTTCATAAATATTCTCCTATAAAATATGCTAAGGAAATTATATCAAAATCTAAAGAAAAAACCAAACAATATATAGGAAAATATATAAAAAGTTCGATTTTTTGGAGTATAAGCGGCCAAAGAAAAATTTATATATGTATGAGGTGGTTATATAAGTATTTTAAGGCAATAGGAAAATCAATTATAATAAGGTGAAATCAACATAGAAGGAGCTTTATCTATGCAGGAGAAAATAAATCGTTTAATGGAAGAATATTATATTACTTTTGGCGAGCTTACAACCAGATTAGGTATAAGTAAGCAGACGCTTACACGTAAGATGAAAGGTACAACTGAATGGACTTATAAAGAAATGATGCTACTTACACAAATTTTTAATATCGAAGATCCCCAAGCATTTTTCTTCGAAAAGTAGATTTTCATATAATTACTATTATGAAAAAATTTATTTGCACTCATACTAATAAGGAAGTCTAGTTTAAAAGGAGATTTTCATATGGCTACTTATACAGGTGTTGTAAAATGGTTTGACAATGAACGTGGTTATGGTTTTATTTCTTGTAATGAAGGAGAAGATGTGTTTGTACATCATACACAGGTAAAGGAAAAAAGTCATAACAAAGATTTACATGAAGGTGAAGCTGTAACTTTTGATACAGTTGAAAATGAAAAAGGTCTATCAGCTATTAACGTACAAAAATTTTAGGTTTATAGGATGGAAGGAGCTTACTCATGAATCGTGTACACTATTACGTAACTGGATTACAAAATTCACAGAATAAAACACAGATTAAGAATGCTTTAGATAAAATAGAAGGTGTTCAGATGGTGAATGTAGACTTAGGAAGAGGCTCTATTGAAGTAGGGTATAGTAAGTCTGCAAGTGAATGTGAAATTAAAGATTGTATAGAGCATACAGGCTTTACCATTAAGTCAAATTAAATATAAGTATGAGGAAGCCCTCTGTAATCTAAGCAAGATTATAGAGGGCTATTTTTATAGGATAGAAATATGGTATATGCCACTTTCTTATCCTGCAAGAAAAAGATTAGGCTTTAACTTCATAGGAATTTACTGGTATAATGAAAAGGTATAAAAAGAGAATATCGATATTAATGGAGGGAAATTATGCAGTACCAAGTTAAAATAGTAACTGAAAAAGTAGATTGGGCACAAATTGAAAGA
Source organism: Candidatus Niameybacter stercoravium (assembly GCA_018883975.1). Lineage (GTDB taxonomy): Bacteria > Bacillota > Clostridia > Lachnospirales > Cellulosilyticaceae > Zhenhengia > Zhenhengia stercoravium. The sequence goes on along the minus strand of JAHLFD010000078.1, from coordinate 2,878 downwards.
ATAGATATTATGAACTATCCATGGGGAAGTGACTACATGCCTCATACTTCTGCCTGGCTTTATAGGGTTGAAGGAGAAGGCTTTTATTTAAAAATGAGATGTGAAGAAAATGAGCCAAAAGCTGTTTATAAAGAGGCCAATGACCCTGTTTATAAAGATAGCTGTATGGAATTCTTTGCAAACTTCTATCCAGAAGATGAAAAAGCAGGTTATATGAACTTTGAAATGAATAGTAATGGAGCTATTTTATGTGAATATGGTCATCCAGGAGATCGTTTTTATTTAAAAGATAAAGGTTTTGACTATCCTAAACCAATTGCTACAAAAGGTGAAGGATACTGGGAAGTAGAACTGATGATACCAGATACACTTATTCAAGCTGTTTATGGATACGACCATATGACTACAAGTGGTATGATTAAAGGGAACTTCTATAAATGTGGAGATGAAACACATGCAGCACACTATGGTTGCTGGAATCCTATAGAAAATGAATATCCTGCATTCCATAAACCAGAGTTCTTTGGTGAACTTATTTTAGGATAAGAATATAAAAAGCTGACTTCATTAATGAAGTCAGCTTTTTATATATTAGAGAAGATCTACTTTTATAGCATTTAAGAGAGACCTAAATTTCCATAGTGGGAGTAATGGGGGGATTAGCTATTTTCTTATGAATAGGATTAGAGCTCATAACAAGTGTATCATGAGCCTCAATAATCGTAGTACCGTTAGGAATAATAATCTTTTCACCACGTTTGATCATAATAACAAGATGGTCAGGAGTAGGTGAAAATTCTGCAATGGTTTTAGATTTCCACTTGCTATTAGGCTGAATATGTAGCTCTGTAAGTTCTAGAGAAACACTGCTTTCAAAAGGCGGTGCACTTAAAATTACGATATCGTCCGGTAAAAGGACGGTGTTGCCATTAGGAATAATGGTTTGACCTTGACGCATAAGCATAACCAGAAGGGTATGAGGTGGAAGTATAAGTTTATGAATAGACTGGTTAGCCCAAGGGTGGTCAGCTGTTAGAATAAGTTCAATAAACTGTACTTGCACTTCTTCTGTATAATCTGTAAAGGTTTTAAGGACATCAGCATGAGGGTCAATCATATGAAGCTTTTTGGCAACGAAAGGGAGTAGTGACCCTTGAAAAGTAATAGAAAGCAGTACAATACAAAAGACAATATGGAAAAGATCATACTGTGTATAAGCAGGACTAATCGTTGCTAAAATAGCAAATACAATAGAAGAAGCACCTCTAAGTCCTGACCAAGATACTAAAAGTTGCTGCATAAGAGGGGCTTTAAAAGGTGTTAAAATAAGCCCTACAGCTAGTGGCCTTGCAATAAATGTTAAAAAGAGCGCAATAGCAAGAGCAGGAAGTAGTACAGAAGGAAGTTGTGAAGGAAAAGCAAGGAGTCCTAAGAGAAAGAAAATGAGCATTTGCATAAGGCCTGTTACGCCATCAAAAAAATGGACTAAAGCACGTTTATTAGGAAGCCGACGATTCCCTAAAATAAGACCTACTAAATAAACACTAAGATAGCCATTTCCACCTACTAAGGAAGGGAGTGCATAAGCTAAAATTGCAGTAGCTAGGACAAAGGCTGCATCAAAACCTGCTGTTGCAAATTGAAAATGATTTAAAATCCATAAAGCGATACAAGCAACTAAAATACCTATAAGTATGCCATATACAACTTGAGCAAACAGCATATACAGGATGGAACCTGTATGTATAGGTTCTAGCATAAGAGATAAAGCAATAAGTGTTAGCATATAAGAGAAAGGGTCGTTACTACCGCTCTCTACTTCTAGCGTAGAAGCTGTATGTAATTTAAGGTTAAGCCTTTTAGAACGCAATATGGAAAAGACAGAGGCTGCATCAGTGGAACTAATAACTGCGCCTATAAGGAAGCTTTCTAATACAGGCATGGTTAAAACGACATGACAGAAAAGTCCTGTTAAAAGGGCAGTTAGTAAAACACCTAAAGTGGAGAGTAAAATAGATTGTGGTGCAATGCAAATAGCATCTTTTAACCTTGTTCCAAAGCCACCATAAAACATAATAAATATAAGAGATACGGAGCAGATCTGCTCTGCGAAAGAATAGTTTTCAAATGGAATTTTAACAAAACCATCGGAACCAAAGAACATGCCTAGCAAGATAAAAATAAGAAGTGTAGGGATGCCCCATCTACTTGAAAGTTTGTTGAAAGCAATACATGAGATGATGACCACAGAAGTCACTAGAAGAGTAAGTGCCATAAGATTCCTCCTTTGAAAATAGTCTTTTAGTATATCCCTATGCTATGAGGGATATAAATAGGTGTAGTTTTTAGAAAAGCTTGTTTAAAAAATAAGTTATTTTATGTTATGATAAATATTATCATAAATATTATTATACACTATAAACTAAGAAAGGAGTAGAGCATGGAGCAGATTAATTATATTATTGTTTTTCTAGAAGGAATATTCTCATTTTTATCACCTTGTGTTTTGCCTATTCTGCCTGTTTATTTAGCTGTTTTATCAAAAAGTGTTAATGAGGATACAATGCGTAAACGTTCTGTACTCATTAGGAATACCTTCTTATTTATATTAGGCATTTCCACTACCTTTTTTATATTAGGGACAGGCATAAATGTCTTCAGAGTCTTTTTAAATACGTACATGAAGTGGATTTTAATAGTAGGTGGCCTAATGATTATAGGTCTAGGGCTATTTTCTATGGGAGATTTGAACATACCTTTTTTACAAAGGGAAAGAAGGTTTCATTATCAAATTAAGGAGATGAGGCCTTGGACAGCGTATTTATTAGGATTTACTTTTAGTTTTGGATGGACACCTTGTATAGGGCCTATGTTAGCT
>JAHLFD010000077.1:0-5309 GCA_018883975.1 Candidatus Niameybacter stercoravium | reverse complement strand
CATCCATAAGCACATCTTCTGTAGAAGGCTGTGGTAATTCTACCTCATCAGCACTTTCTGCATTCCTAAAGCAATAATCCGTAGACAGGTTTTGCCTTTCATTAAGTTCATGAGAAACGTACTTAATTTTCTTATACTCTAATAATTTTCGAATCAGCTCTTCACGTGGATCTTCTTCTACTAACTCTTCATTTTTAGGAGGCTTCGGTAATAACATTTTAGACTTAATATAAAGCAAAGTGGCTGCCATAACAATAAACTCACTCATCTGTTCAAGTTCTAACGTATTTGAAGTCTCTATATAGGCTAAGTATTGATCTGTAATAGAAGAAATCTCTATGTCATAAATACTCATCTTATTTTTTTCAAGTAAATAGAGTAGTAAGTCTAGTGGTCCTTCAAAATCTTCTAATTTAAATGTTACACTCATGCTAAATCTCCTTATTTATTAAAGTCTATTAACAGTTTAGCGACTATCTTGCCAGAATGCAACATAAAAAGACAAAATAGGTTACAAGTTAAATCCTTAACTTATAACCTATTTCTATCCTTTATTCTTTTCCTAGATTAAAGTATCTGCTAAACATATAAGGAATCATATTTTTAAATTTAGCTTTGCCTACATCATAAGCAGCTACAAGATTAGCTTCACCTACAAGTTCACCATTCATATAGTAGGTAATAGTACCTAATTTTTGATTTTTATAAACAGGTGCTTTTACACCTTCGTCATATTTAATTTCATAGGTTAATTGTTGTTCATCTTTACTTTTTGGCACAACAAAGGCCATAGATTCTTCAATTGTAAGTTCTACAAGCTCTTTATCACCTTTTTTAATCTTCATGTTTCCAAGTATTTCGCCTACTTCAGGACCTTTTTTAACCATATAATTAGCAAAACCATAATCTAGAAGCTGTGCTGCTTCTCTAAAACGGATTTTACCATCTTGAGAGCCCATAACAACTGCAATAAGGTTCATATTATCCCTTGTAGCTGTGGCACTTACACAATGCTTAGCCTGTGGTGTATAACCTGTTTTAAGCCCTGTAATACCATTGTACCATTTAATCATTTTATTTGTATTGGTGAGACCAAACTCTGTTTCTCCTTTACGTGTACGGTGTGTAATGGTATCCATCCATGTAGTAAGGGTTTTTGAGAGATCTGGGAACTTTGTAATAAGAGCTCTAGACATAAGGGCTACATCATGTGCACAGGAAAGATGTCCATCTATATGAAGACCACATGCATTTTTAAATGTAGTATGTTCCATGCCTAATTCACCAGCACGTTTATTCATCATATCTACAAATTGACTCTCACTACCGCCAATGTATTCAGCCATAGCAACAGCTGCATCATTAGCAGAGGCAATGGCAATGGCCTTTACAAGGTCACGAACAGTTTGTTCTTCTCCCTCTTCCATAAAGATTTGAGAGCCTCCCATACTGGCTGCATGACTACTTACAGTCACCTTGTCATCCCAGTTGATTTTACCTGCATCTATAGCTTCATGAATGAGTAAAAGGGTCATAATCTTTGTAATACTTGCAGGTGGAATTTCCTCATCCATATTTTTTTCAAGCAGAATTTTACCGCTAGACGCTTCCATAAGAACATAGCTTCTAGCTGTTTCTGCCATACCTGTACCTGATGCCATAGCTTCAGCCGCGAAGACTGTAACATTGGTTACTAATACAATCATCAAGAGCATAACTGCTATCATTTTTTTTCGCAACATAGTTCTACCTCCTATAAATTTATTTCTATTATTTGTTATTTTGAGCAAAATATACTGGTTAAATAAGAACTTTATAGGAGTATAAAAATAAGAGCCTTTTTTATAAAGGCTCTTATTTTTATACTATCTAATGATTGTATAGATAAGTTTTGGTTTTTCAATAGATTCAGCGCTAAAAGTATAGGCATCTTTAATATAGCGTATCGCTGCTTCTGTATGAGAGTTATCACTATAGTAAAGTGTTGCAACAACATCATCTTTTGTTACTTTGTCACCTATTTTCTTATGCATTATAAGACCTACACCTAAGTCAATGATACTTTCTTTATTCTCTCGACCTGCTCCAAGCACAAGTGCAGCTTTCCCTATCATCTCTGTATCAATTGCTGCTACATAGCCTGTTTCTTCAAGTACAACATCCATTTGTTCTGTTGCTACTGGTAGAAGTGAATAGTCATCTACAGAGCGTGCATCTCCACCTTGTGAAGCTACCCATTCACGTAGTTTTTCCATAGCTTTTCCAGATTCAATGAGTTCATCTGCAAGGCTTAACCCTTCTTCAACCGTTGCCACGCGGCCTGCAAGCACAAACATATTAGCTGCTAATGTATGTGTAAGCTCTGTTAGATCACTTGGTCCATTGCCCTTTAATGTATCAATAGCTTCCATAATTTCAAGACTATTTCCAATAGCATTTCCTAAAGGCTGATTCATATCTGTCACTACAGCAATGGTGTTACGGCCTACTTCTTTACCAATACGCACCATAGCATCACCTAATTTTTTAGCATCTTCTAAAGTCTTCATAAAAGCTCCACTACCACATTTAACATCTAGTACGATAGCATTTGAACCTGCTGCAATTTTTTTAGACATAATAGATGCTGCAATAAGAGATATATTATCTACTGTTGCTGTTACATCACGTAAAGCATAAATCTTTTTATCTGCTGGAGCAAGATTGCCTGTTTGGCCTACAACAGCTACACCATGTTTATTGACATTTTCAATAAAGCCTTCAAGTGGTAATTCAACCTTAAAACCTGGGAAGGATTCTAGTTTATCAATGGTACCTCCTGTATGTCCAAGACCTCTGCCTGACATCTTAGCTACTGGTACATCTGCTGCTGCTACAAGTGGTGCAAGTACAATCGTTGTTGTATCCCCTACTCCACCTGTACTATGTTTATCTACTTTAATACCTTCAATAGCAGATAAATCCAACATTTCACCACTTTTAGCCATACATTCTGTAAGAATCGCTGTTTCTTTATCATTCATTCCTTGAAAGTAAATTGCCATAAGAAGTGCTGACATTTGATAATCAGGAATACTACCATTTGTATAACCTTCTACAACAAAGGCAATCTCCTTATCTGTTAAAACTTCACCTAATTTTTTCTTTTCAATAATATCATAAACTCTCACCTTACATCACTCCACTATTTAGTCATTTGCTTGTAAAAGCTTTCACCTATTTTAAGTGCTGGTAAGTCGAAAATCTCACAAATTGTTTGTCCAATATCTGCAAAACTCTTTCTAGTGCCAAGATCTGTAGCCTGATTAAACGTTTTGCTATAAGCAATAAGTGGGACATATTCTCTTGTATGGTCTGTACCAGGTGTTGTTGGATCACAACCATGGTCTGCTGTAATAATGAGTAAATCATCTTCGTTCATAGCTTCTATAATTTGTGGCAAATAGCTATCAAATTCTTCTAAACCTTTGCCATAGCTTACAGGGTCATTGCGATGTCCCCATTTCATATCAAAATCTACTAGATTTGTAAAGATTAAACCATGATTAGCTTGTTTAATGAGTTCTATCGTTTTTTTGATGCCATCTTCATTAGATTTTGTATGAGTTGCATAAGTTATGCCTTCACCTGCAAAAATATCAGAGATTTTACCTACTCCAATAACATCTAATCCTTTTTCTTTTGCATAAACTAACAGGTTTTCTTTTGGAGGCATAACCGCATAGTCATGTCTATTTGGTGTACGCGTAAAAGCACCAGGCTGACCTACAAATGGTCTTGCAATAACACGAGATACTTCATGTTCACCTTTTAAGAGTTCACGTGCAACCTCACACATTTCATAAAGCCTTTCTAGTGGAATAATCTCTTCATGAGCAGCAATTTGAAATACACTGTCTGCTGAAGTATAGACAATTGGGTAACCTGTTTTCATATGCTCTTCACCTAGATCATCTAAAATAGCTGTCCCAGATGCCGTACAGTTTCCAAGCGTTTTTGTTCCAATTCTCTCTTCAAAGGCATCCATAATTTCTTTAGGAAAGCCATTTGGATAAGTTGGAAAAGGTACTTCTGTATGAATACCAATCATTTCCCAATGTCCTGTCGTTGTATCTTTACCTCTAGATAATTCTGCAAGTCTTGCATAAGTTCCTATTGGACTTTCACATTTTTCAAGAGCTTCCATACCTTCTATATTACCTAAACCTAATTGTGTAAGGTTTGGCAATTGAAGCCCATTATTATGTTTATAAACATGTGCTATTGTATTAACACCTTTATCTCCATATGCTGCTGAATCAGGCATTTCACCCATCCCAACGCTATCTAATACGATCCAAATTACTCTTTTCAAAAGCTCACCATCCTCTATATTCATTTTCAAGTATTTGGTTATAATTGTATTGTATACCAAAACAAAAAAAAATAACAGGGTTTTCATCCTGTTATTCTTTTCATGTTATTTATTTTGCAATTTGAGTATAAACTTGTGTTGTAGAAATATCTGAATGTCCTAGCATCTGCTGTACAGATTTTAAATTTGCACCATGTTGAATAAGATGTGCTGCAAAAGAATGTCTTAGCATATGTGGCGTAATTTCTGTACTGATATTAGCACTTTTAGCATAGGTCTTTAAGATTTTCCAAAAACCTTGTCTTGTTAAAGGTAACCCATTACAATTTACAAAAAGTGCTTCTTCATGTTGATCGCGAATCATAGCATATCGTACTTCTCCTAAATAATTTTTAAGTGCTGTAATAGCAGGTTTACCTATAGGAATACTACGCTCTTTATTTTCATCACGACAAAGAATGTATCCCTGATTCACATTTACATCTGTTACTTTTAAAGTAATTAGTTCAGATACCCTAATCCCCGTTGCATACAAAAGTTCTAGCATAGCCTTATCACGAATCCCCTTAATATCCGTAGTATGAGGCTGCTCTAGAAGGAGTACAATTTCACTTTCTGATAAAATCTTAGGCACTTTCTTAGGTATTTTTGGCATAGCAATCATAAGTGCAGGATTTTCATGAACTTTTTCCTGTTTAATTAAATAGAAGAAAAATGCTCTAATAGAAGCAAGCGTTCTTGAAATAGTAGAAGAAGATTTACTAATTTCTTTCATATGTTCTATGTATTTCTCTATCCATTCACTATTAATCGCCCCAATTTGATTAATATTATTATCATTTAAAAATTTAAAGAAATACTTTAAGTCACGCTCATAAGACTGTATTGTATTCTTAGAAGAGTGCTTAGCATCTCTAAGATAGGCTAAGAATAAAATAAGTTCATTGTACATAAG
>JAHLFD010000076.1:0-11477 GCA_018883975.1 Candidatus Niameybacter stercoravium | reverse complement strand
GTATTAAGCTGACTTTACCTACTATTGGTAAGCTAAATAAAATTATCTATAGTGCACGCTTTGCACAAACAGCATCCACACTTTATGCAGCAGGAATGTCCTTGATTGATGTATTAGATATTACACAAAGGGTGCTCAATAATGCTTACATAAATGAAGGTTTTGAACAAGCTAAATTAGATGTTAGTAGAGGGATTGCCTTATCAGAAGCTATGAGACAAATAGATATCTTCCCACCTATGTTGAACAATATGATTGCCATTGGGGAAGAGTCTGGGAAATTGGAAGAAATTCTGAATAAGACAGCTGACTTCTATCAAGAGGAAGCAGATACAGCTGTCCAAAAGTTAGTGGCATTAATGGAACCTGCCATGATTATCATCTTAGGTATTATGGTAGCTTTTATAGTAGGAGCAATTCTACCACCAATGTATGAGATGATGGGGAATATTGGATAACACATAATGAGAAAGTAGGAAAAGTATGTTATTAGCAATCGATATAGGAAGTAGATATATTCACATTGTTGAAGGGTTCTACAAAAATGAGCAATTTAAAATTTCTCGTACGATTATGACGCTTACACCAGAGGGGAGTGTGGCAGACGGGGAACTGATTCATAAAGAAGAAATTATAAGTAAGCTTAAGAAGGTTATAAAAGAAGAGAAATTTAATAGTAAAAAAGTTATTTTTACTATTAATCCAGGTTCTGTAGTGACTAGAAAGTTAATAGTGCCAAATGTCAAGCCTAAAGAAATACTATCCATTTTGCAAAATGAGATGGAAGCACTTATGAATTTTTCAGAGCCATATATTGTAGATTATACAAATGTAGAGGAGAAAGAGGACAATACTCTTGAAATTGAAGCTGTTGCTATAGCCAAATCGATCATAGAAGAATACTTAGATATAGCCAAAAAGTTAAAACTTAAACCAGTAGGTTTAGATATTCATCAAAATGCTATTACTAAGTTCACACATCATTGTAGTTATATAGAAGATAAAAATATCATTATAGCGGATATTGGAAATAGCTATATGAATACTTATCTCTTTAACAATGGTACGTATATGTTTTCAAGACGTATGCTCATTAATACAGAACAATATGAAAGGACACTTGTATCTCTTGGTAAGCTTGATAAGATGAATGGTACATTCAGTCAATTAGACTTATCTGTAGAGGCTTTAGCTAAGGATGCAGTGCTTGAAAATACGATTACTTTATATTTAGGTAATATTGTAGAGCAGCTTCAACGTATGGTGCAGTTTAATTCAAGTATGGGGAATCGAGCACCTATTAAACATATTTACCTTTGTGGAGCTATGGCAAATATGAAAGGGATTTATCAATATATCCACAATTATATTGATTTACCTATTGCAAATATACAAGAGATTATTAAAGGCAGAGTATGTAATGTAGAAGCCTCAGCAGAGTATATCAATACACTAGGGGCGCTTATGGTACAAGATAAAAATATTAACTTCTTTGAGCGTTACCGTGAGAAGCAAAGAAGGGAAAAACAATTATCTAAGACAACTTTATCAAGGATAGCAGTTATTGGAGGTATTATTGTTGTTACAGGTTTAGCCTACTCAGCTTTAGCTGTCATGCAGCAAAATATACATAGCCAAATCGCGGAGATTGATGCTTATATCCAGTCGCCAGAAGTTCAAGAGCAGCTTGAAGAACTGAATGAAAAAGTAAAAATCTATGATAATGCTAACAGCTACTATCAAGCGGTTAAGGCTGCAGGGAGCAAAATAGAGACCTATATTCAACCAGATGCAGAGCTTGTATCTCAATTGGTACAACTGCTACCACAAGGTGTGACAATTGAAAACTTTAGCTATAGTAACGGTAATATCTCTATGAGCCTTAAAAGTGATGCAGAGAACAAGATCGCTAACTATGTACATGCCCTTAAGGCACAAGAGAATATTATGCGTGTAGATTACTTTGGTTATAGTAAAGATGATACTGGTTATAACACAAGTGTAAGTATCACACTTAAACCAGCAGGAGGTGAGTAAGATGCAACAACGATTAACGAGTAACGAAAAATTCCTTCTTTTTATCCTAGCACTTGTAGGAACATTGGTGATATGTATTCAGTGGATTCTCTTGCCAACATTAGGCAAGTATGAGGCATTAAAAGCCGAGTTAGCTAATAAACAACAAGAGCGAATAACTGTAGAGCAAACATTAGCAAGAGCTTATACCATTGACCAAGAAATAGAAGAAGTTGTTACAAAAACAGAAAAAGCCATTCAACCATTCTTTCCAGCTACGCAGGTACAGTATTTACATAAATGGATTGTAGATAGAAGTAGTCAAGCAGGTATACAACTTACTAATGTCTCATTAGGTGATTCCGTAGTAACCAATATTGTGCCATATACAGTAGAACTACCTATTATTTCTTACCCTATCCAAAATTACTACAATAATATGGTGAATTCTACCTTGCCAGATGAACATCAAGGAGAAGGAGAGCAGCCTAGCAATGCAATTGCAGAAGATGCGGTTTTAAATTATAACATCAATATCAACGTAAAAGGATCAAAAGCTAATATTCTTAAATTTATTGACCAACTAGAAGCTTTAAATAAATACGTAGTTGTACAAAACTTCGCATTTGGAGAGTTTCAAGAAGCAGGGGAAATAGAAACTTCTATTAATATAGTACTTTATAGCATTCATAAAGAAGATGATGGGGCTTTTAACTATCAATTCTAGGAAAATGAAAGAACTGGTGGTGATGAAGTGAGAAGAGAAAGGCAATGTTCAAGTATTGGATTCACATTACTTGAAGTAATTATTAGCTTATTTATTTTTACATTGGTAATATTTTTGTTTATAGGGCTAAGCTCTACTGCTTTAGGCATTCATAAGAGGGCGCTAGATATAACATATATTAGTGCAGAAGGGACGAGATGGATTGAAATAGATGAAGAGCAAGATGAAGAACAAGGTGAAATAGAATTTACTTTTACTGCACCTGGTGCTACAGCTGAATCTATAAAAATAGAGGGAGAATATCGGACTGGAGGAAGTAAATTTCGGTATTTTGTTCCCAAAAGTATAAAGCCTTGATGTAAAGAAGATGAAGAGCCACTTGTAGGGGTAATAAGAATAGGAGGAGGAAAATGAAAAAGCAAGAAAAAGGAAGTATATTAGTTTTCGTAATTGTATTATTTGCGATGGTACTTATATTAGGGACAGGGCTTTTAGGGACAGTATCTTACTCACAAAAAATTTCTTTAATAGAAGAAAATAGGCAACAAGCTTACTATGTAGCAAAATCTGCGCTTGATGCATGTAAATTTTATTTTGAACAAGAAAACTATATAAAATCACAAAAGTTAGTAGGCAAAAAAAGTACAATAGAAATGAATGATGCTGAAGGAAGCCCATGGACTTGTGATATAGAGATTCAAGAAGCACCAAGGAATGAAAATGCTGAAGAGACTATTGTAATTACAGCTACTGCATTTAACAAAAGTGGAGTTACTCAAGTAAGGGAAAGTGTACAAGGAATGATGAAGGTAAATAGTTCAATAGATATGAATTTTGATAAAGTACTTCATGCAGCTAATAGCCTTACACTAGATGTAACGAATGGTACCAAATTAGATCCCATAGAGGCTGGAGAAAATTTAACGATTAAGGGGGATACAAATAATATTAAAATGAAAGAAATAGATGCAGGCAAAGATATAAAGATTACCTTAGGCAATAATGCAGAGTTTAATGGAAAAATAACCTCAACTGGTGGAGGAGTAGATATAAAAACTTATAGTGGCAAACTCCTCATTACAAACCCTATCGAAGCAGCTAAGTTAATTAAAATTAATCATGGAGGGCAGATAGAGATTGAAGCTAATATTATTTCTAATGAAGCTGTTAATATAGTAGGTTCATCGATTAGTAAGAAAGATACAGTTGAAATTAGCCCAGAGCCAATAACCAATACGCCAGTCAATATAGTGAAAAAAAACATAGGGAGTGAGAGAGAATCTTATAACTCTACGCCGCAGAGTACCAGAGAGATAGATCCTAATAAAGTAAGAATCATCACTGTAAATGGTGACTTAAACATAAAGTTAGATAAATGGTATCCATTTGTACCTGATAATAGCCATATACAAATAACAGACGGCAATAATATACCTATAGATATAAAGACTTTTCAGCAAGAAAGATTTAAAGAAGGGTATGAGTATATCTTTATAGTGCCATTAGACAAAAAGGATGTGCAGATAACGATACAGACTGAATCAGGTGGAGGGGATGGTAGAAACTCTTTAGACTGTGGAAGTATATATATCTATAATCCGTCAGGAATGGTGGAATTAAAAGGACAATTTAAAGGGCAAGTACAAGGAAGCATTTATGCAAAAGATATTAAGGTATCAAGTACTCAATTTCTAGAATTTTCGTACAAGAATCCGCCAGATATTAACTTGCCTGGAATGCAGAATGCCTCTTATAAATTTATACAATATACAAGAGGTATAGCACCATGAGGATTAATCAAAAAGGCTTTACCATACTAGAGATGGTAATAGTGATTGCTATAACGATGCTTTTAATGAGTTCGGTAGGTGTTTTGATGTATAATAATGAGCGAATGGTGAAGAGGACAACCCAGACTATAGATGCTAAGAGTATAGCCCTTATTGCACAAGAGTATATAGAAGATGAATTAAGATATGCTTATATAGCTGAAATTACGACAGATACTATATCAGAATTAGAAGCTGAAGATGCGCAGTATCTAAGGGTTAAAGAAAATCATACATTAGAACATCATGATAGTAATGGCGTTGATAAGCTGATAGTTGCAGTGGATGCCATGAAAGGTACGACTTTAAATGTAGAGTTTAATAAAGTAAGTGGGAAAAAAAATGTGTTAAAAGTAGATGTAACTGTGAGTGGAAAGGATATATCAGAGTATGCTTTAAGTAATACTATTGTTTTAAATAATATGGGAATTATCTCACCAAAAACTACAGAAATTGAAGGTATATCAGGAAATACTATTATATATTTAAAGCCCTAATAAAGAATGAAAAATAAATAGAGAAAGGAATGACGGGATATGAATGACACACCAGCAAGAAGAAACCTACGTATAGGGGATGTTCTTATTGAAGATGGGCTTATTACACAAGCTCAATTAGAAAAGGCTCTTGAGATGCAGAAAACAGCTTATCAAGATAAACGATTGGGTGATGTACTAATCGATTTAAAATACCTTACTGAAGAGCAGTTTACACAATCTCTTTCTAAACGACTTAAAGTACCTTATATTAACCTTAAGACTTATCCAATTAGTACAGAGGTTGTTAATATTTTAGATGAGCAGATTGCGCGTAAATTTATTGTTGTACCTATTGGTGAGAATGGAAAAATGCTTACTGTAGCCATGAGTGACCCACTTAATCTCTATGCCATTGAAGAGATACGCCTTGCAACAAAGATGGAAATTACACCAGTTATTTGTACGACTACGGATATTAAAGAGATTATCAATCGTTGCTATAGTGGACGTGAAGCTCTAATGGCTGCAAAACAACTCCATCAAGAGTTCAAGACAAGAGAAATTGTAAATGTAGGAGCAGCAGTTGATAGCAATGGTGTGATTGAAAATGCACCTGTCGTTAAGATGGTGAATTCCATTGTGGAACAAGGGGTTAAGCTTGGGGCTAGTGATATCCATATTGAGGCAGGGCGTGAATACACACGCGTACGCTTACGTATAGATGGTGCCCTTCAAGAACAGATGCAAATTAATAAGGCTGCGCATGATGCCATTGTAACACGTCTAAAAATTATGTCTAACATGAATATTGCGGAGAAAAGAGTACCTCAGGATGGTCGCTTTGAACTAACTGAAGGTGATATGAAGGTGGATGTACGTGTATCTTGTTTACCAACCTCCTATGGTGAAAAAATGGTTATTCGTATCCTAAATACAGAAGATAACCACGTAGCAAGTATTAATGAAATAGGGCTGACACCTCATAACAGAGAGATGTTTGAACGTATGATTAAAAGTCCAAATGGGATTATTCTTGTAACAGGGCCTACAGGAAGTGGAAAGTCTACTACACTTTATGCTATTCTAAATGACCGTAACAAGCCAACGGATAATATTATTACCTTAGAAGATCCGGTAGAAAAGAAACTAGATGGTATTAATCAGGTACAAATTAATAATAAAGCAGGCCTTACTTTTGCAAGTGGATTACGTTCTATCTTACGTCAGGACCCCGATGTCATCATGGTCGGGGAAATACGTGATAAGGAGACAGCAGAAATTGCTGTACGTTCTGCTATTACAGGGCATTTAGTATTTAGTACGCTTCATACCAATGATGCAGCAAGTACCATTACTCGTCTTGTAGATATGGGTATAGAACCTTATTTAGTATCTTCGGCTTTGGTTGGCGTTATAGCACAGCGTTTAACCCGTAAAGTGTGTCCGTTCTGTAAGCAACCTTATACAAGTACAGAGGAAGAAAATGAACTTCTAGGTCTAGAAGATTCTATTACGCTATATAGAGGAAAAGGTTGTCAAATGTGTAACTTCACAGGCTATAAAGGAAGAACTGGTCTTCATGAGATTATTATTATGACACCTGAACTTAAACAAATGATTAACCATGGTGCACAGGCAGAAGAGATTAGACAATATGCCCAAACACATGGGACTTTACTCTTGCGTGAAAATATGCGAGAACTTATTGAGCAAGGTGTTACAACGGTAGAAGAGTTTATTAAAATTACGTACAGTATTGATTAGAAGGGGGATTACGGTGAAGATAGAGACATTATTAATAGAAGCTATGCAAAAAGGTTGTTCAGATTTGCATATTACTGTAGGTATACCACCTATGGTAAGGTTAAATGGAAGTGTCATGACGCTTGGAGATTATCCAGTAGTTACCCCGGAAGAAGCTAAAAGATTAGTTTACTCAATCATCAATGAGGAGCGTGCTAGGATATTAGAGGAACAAGGAGATGTAGACTTTTCTTTTGCCGTTGAAAACATTGGACGTTTTCGTGTTAATGCGTATAAGCAAAGAAGTAGTTATTGTTTAGCTATTCGTCTCTTGGTCAATCGTATTGCCACATTAGAGGAGTTAGGTTTGCCTTCTGTACTGAAAGACTTAGCTACTAAACCAAGAGGGCTTATCATTGTAACAGGGCCTACAGGAAGTGGGAAATCTACAACTTTAGCAGCCATGATTGATTATATCAATAAAAATCGTAGATTACATATTATTACTATAGAAGATCCTATTGAATATTTGTATAGACATGGTAACTGTATTGTGAATCAGCGTGAAGTAGGAGATGACACTAAAAGTTTTGCACGTGCCTTACGGTCTGCTATGCGTGAAGATCCAGATGTTATTCTAGTAGGAGAGATGCGTGACCTTGAAACGATTCAAGCAGCTATTACGGCAGCAGAGACAGGCCATCTTGTTCTTTCTACCCTTCATACCAAAGGGGCAGCGAGCACAGTAGACCGTATGATTGATGTCTTTCCTGCGGATCAACAGAGACAAATTCGTATTCAACTTGCAGGAGTGCTAGAAGGTGTTGTTACACAAAATCTTATTCCACGTGCAGATGGACAAGGACGCGCCTTAGCTATGGAAATTATGCTTGTAACAGATGCTATTCGTAACATGATACGTGATGAGAAAGTATACCAAATTAATACAGCTATGCAAACAGGGGCAAAGTTTGGAATGCAAACTTTAGATGCCCATCTTGCAGAACTTGTAAGGGAAGAAGTTATTACCTTGAAAGAAGCTGTAAGTAGTTGCATCTCACAAGAGGATTTAATGAGATATATAGGGAAGTTTTAAGCTAAAAAAAATAACTCATATTATAGATAAAAAATTAAAGTTGATTTTATTTTTTGTCTATAATATAATTATTTATGGATAAAAACTATATTTAAGTAACTTTTTAGAAGAAAGGGGAAAATAGATGAAAAAAGAGCTTAAAAAGAAAAAAAATAGTAAAGGTTTCACATTAGTTGAAATGATCGTTGTAATTGCAATTATCGGTGTACTTGCTGCAATGATGGTACCATCATTACTTGGGTATATTGATAAAGCAAATACATCAAATAATGTTGCTGCAGTAACAAACGTGGTAAGGACGGCACAAACAGCATTAGCTGAATTAAATGATACTACAACAACAGAAATTACCGGTGTACCTAATGCATCAGCAGATAAAGGGGTTGACGTGGTAGCTATCAATACTGATGGAACAGCTAAAGCAGCTTTAGAGAAAGCAATTGAGGATCTATACAAAAATGAGAAATTTAAAGGTACTTTTAAAATTACTGTTTCAAATGGTGTTGTTCAAAAAGCAGTATATGATTGTAAAGGAACAAAGGATGCGCCAGATATAAATGTAACATCTGAAAGCACAAAGCAATATGGATACTATCAGTAAATTGAATTTTAGAGTAGATTTATAGCAAGTGAAGGCTATACCTCCACTAAGATACCATATGCCATACAATTTAGTTATGGATTAACAAAAAACACAGATGAAAGATTATCTGTGTTTTTTGTTGTTTCAGAGAATATTTTAGGAAGTGTGGTGGAAAATCGGAAGTTAGCTATCAAGTTAAAGAGTGTATATGTTATAATAAGTATTACTTGTGTTTAAATTTGCAATAGAAGGGGGAGTAGTAGTGGATTTTATTATTTATGTACCTATATTTATAGTAGGCCTCATAATAGGAAGTTTTGCCAACGTCTGTATTTACCGTATACCAAAAGGGGAAAGTATTAACTTCCCTCCATCTCATTGTCAGGCCTGTAAGCATAAGTTGGGATTCTTAGATTTATTTCCTGTACTCAGTTATTTTGGTCTAAAAGGTAAATGCCGTTACTGCGGGACAAAAATTAGTCCGCAATATGCCATCATCGAGCTCGTTAATGGCTGTGCTTATGCTTATAGCTTTTGGCATTTTGGTATGAGTATAGAAGCTATGCTGGCTTGTGTTTTTGTAACAGTAGTGCTGATTTTAACACTTATTGATTGGCGTTATATGATTTTGCCTACGGGAATTATAATATTTGGTAGTATGGTGGCCATTGCTGGGAAAAGTACTTTAGCGTATTTGCATCAAGATTGGAGCATCCTAATTCAAAGTCTATTAGGGGGAATGGTAGGTTACGGTGTCGTAGCCTTAGTGTTTTATCTATGCTTATGGATTTTGAAGAAGGAAGGTATGGGGTATGGTGATGTAAGGTATCTAGGGATGATTGGACTATTTACATCACCAAGTTTAGTATTCTTAACACTCTTAATTGGTTCTGTAGTAGGTTCTATTTATGGTTTAGTGCTATATAGACGTAATAAGGAAAGTTTGGAATTTCCTTTTGGGCCGTTTTTAAGTATTGGGGCGCTCATTAGTCTCTTTTATGGAGAAAGTCTAATTAGCTGGTATATGAATTTATGGATGGTATAAATAAAAATTTTAAGTAGATTTTAAGGATTTCCTATAAATCTACTTTTTTAATGTGGAAGAAGAGATTTGAAAAATACTATAGACTTTTTAAACCTAATTTCATTTTTGTTTTTATCTACTCTGTTAGAATTGAAATTTTTTGAAAATTTTACTAGCATTTAGAGTTTATAAGGTGTATATATAAAGTATAAGGTTAAGTGTTACTTAAAAAATAAATATAAAAGTGTAGATAGATGAGCCCATTCTAGATCAGCTCATCTATCTACGCCACTAGAAATCCATTTTGATATTTTAGTCCCCCCTTCTAAAAGACAAAGTAGATTTCTGAGTACCGCAGGCTTGGCGGTGGCAGCTGAGTTCTATGCGGCATATATGTTTTCTTTGATAAACCTTTTTAAGCCACATTCAATCACTATAAATCGCAAGCCTAATGGTAAGCTTAAGGTAATCCAAAGCCTAGGTCAGCTGACTCGGACACTTGCAGTGATACATGCAGTAGGCATCCCTTTCACTTAGAGAACACTGATCATGCAGCTAAAGCGAAGTAAGTCCTGATGCCTCCTTGACGGTTAGCGCTAAGTAGTTAATGAATGCTGTTTAAGCCTTTTAATCAAAGAATTGCCACATTATAAAAAGCCAGCCTAAGTTATGCTCTTATTTTAAGGGGGAGAGCATACTTGGGGTGGCTTTTTGTGTTTTTAAGAAAAATATAAAAAAGTAGGAGCATGAAAGTATATTCTGAAGTTATTTAGGTAATAGTTTTACAGTAGGCAAGGGGTGTAGGCTAAGATACGAGATGAAAAGGAGCCAGGTGCCAATGCAGGGTAAAAGAAAAGAGAAGGGCATGACGCTCTTAGAGGTGATGCTGACATTAGTGTTAAGTAGCCTCTTTTTTTGTTGTGCGCTACAGTTTATAGGAATGGGAACGAAGTTTTACGTTAAGACAAGGGAGAAGCAGGGGCTTAGACTTGCCATGAATCAAGTTATGCGTACCATTGAAGAGCAATATGAGGAGGCTGCACATTTATGTATTTATATAGGAGAATCGGAAAATAACTTAAAATCATTGAGTGGCTGCGAATATGGAAAGCATAGTAGGAAGCCCATAATAGAGGGAGATTATACGCGTTATTTTTTATATTATATAGATTATTATATGCCTTACGAAATGTATAAAACAAAGGAAAATGATGAAAAGGAAAGCGTGACAACAAGAATTATATTGAAAGAAAATTTAGATAAAAAACAAGAAAATGAAGAGAAACTGTTTAAAATTAGTTTTCAAAGGCAAACTTTAATTAATAATGATTTAAAAATAAAGTTGGATGTAAAAGATGAGTATCTTATTTTAAATTTTACTATATTTAATGAGAGAGGTACCTATTTAGAAGATCAATTAAAGTTAGATTTACGGTACAAGTTATAGAAGGAGGGCCTATGGGGTATTATATCGGTTTAGCATTAATGGGAGAAAACATAAGGCTTATTAATGTTAGAAAAAGGGGCATACATTGTCATTTAGAAAGAAAGCTTTCGATAGATTTGGAGAAACCACTTCATTTAAATGGAGAGTTTGAAGAGCACAATGATCTGAAAACTCAGTTAGAACAAATCCTCTGCCAGAAGAAGAAATTTAAAGGCAATAAGATAGGGATTCTTTTGCCTTCTTATGCGGTTATAAGACGTACGATTAAGGTGCCTTGTTTTATCAATCCACAAATTAAAGAGTATATTGAAACAAATAGAGCGCAGTTTCTACCTCTAAATGCAGATGTTTCTACTATAGATTATGAAATGTGTAGAATGCAGTCAGATAAGGCGTATCAAAGATATCAGATTAGAGGAATAGACCATACATTTCTAGTACCCTTTACACTTTGGTTAGAAGATTTAGGCTTTCATACGCTAACCATTACAACTTTGGGAGATACCTTGCCTTATGTTATAAGAGATCTAAAA
>JAHLFD010000075.1:0-15494 GCA_018883975.1 Candidatus Niameybacter stercoravium | reverse complement strand
CTAATACTCACATATATCATTCCTTTATCGACTAATTTATAGAACAAAAATATTTAAATAATATTAATTATCTCTTATGATTTCTTATTCTATCATAGATAATTTACTAAGTTAAGCCTAATATAAGCCTTAAAAGTATTCCCATATACATCCAGTATTGCCTAGGCTAGATATTTTAAAGGTTTCTTGAAGAATTCAAATCATCTAAAAAAAATCAATGAAATTTCCTTGTTTTTTTGTTTATTTTTCCATCTTCACATGGTATAATTCAGAATATAAAACACTTTTCATTGTTTTTTATCGGAATGTGGCCCAGGTGGTAGGGCACTCGTCTGGGGGGCGAGGAGTCGCCAGTTCAAGTCTGGTCATTCCGATTAAAGCAGAGAGGAAGCTTTGGGAATACTAAGGCTTCCTCTTTTTTTATTGTCTTTTAAGCTACGTCAAAATAGGCCGCCCAAAAAGGGATGTGAGACTACTTCTATCATAAAAAATGAAAGGAAATAGGTAACTCTATGAGAAAAATTAAAGGAAACGGATAATTGAATTATTAAATGCGCTCAATAAAGCTATTCTTGAACCCTCTAAAGAACAGGAATATTTAGAAGATACTAAATGGTTGTTTGAAGAATATAAAAAAAGACCTAGCTACTTAATTGCTAGGTCTTTGACATTTATTCATTCTCTACTTCTTCAACTTCTTCATAGACACTCTTACATTTTTCCAGCAAGGATGTAAGACTCCATTCATTGGTTGTATACTCACATACACCATTAAGTACCATATAAAGCTCCCCGCTTCCAGTTGGAATTAGCTCTAGCGTATCTGTTTTTCCATCTTTATAGCTTAACGTAATGGTCGCTACGGTCTTTAAATTAAAGCTTTCTACCGGCTCTACTTTAGTTGGTGTGAAAGCTATAATCATATTACCTACTTCTTTAAGCTCTTCACTTGTAAGTTCTTCTCCATCTGGTGTAAGATTTACTGTTTCTGACTCAGTTGTAACTGTAATACTTGCTATATCCTCACTTGTTCTATTTTCAAACATATTTCGTGTCAGTGTTACAGGTGTAATATCTAGCCAGCTTAAATCACTTTGGTTGACATTATAAATAATCGGTGTACCTTCTCGCATCATATAGTACGCATCATTTTGTTTTGTAACCATTAATTTGTAGTTTTGTCCATCTGAAAGTTTTACTTTTAGTACTGAAAGAGGCTTATCAAATCCATAATCTTTCATTTGCTCATCCTCTACCTGAACAGCTTCAATAGCTGTAGCATAGATACTAAATAGCCCATCTGCCCAAGAGGTTACATCATAACTTGTAAGGTCTTTTGCGTATGGTGCTGTCATCTTATAATAAGCAGGAATCACTGTTTCCTCTTCACTTACCTCCGTTTCTTCTTCTGAAGTAACTGTAGCATCTGCATCTTCTGCTGCTTCAGGT
The DNA here is from genome assembly GCA_018883975.1 of Candidatus Niameybacter stercoravium. Lineage (GTDB taxonomy): Bacteria > Bacillota > Clostridia > Lachnospirales > Cellulosilyticaceae > Zhenhengia > Zhenhengia stercoravium. The sequence continues at coordinate 14,045 of JAHLFD010000075.1, read as the reverse complement.
TCTTTTTCTGCAATAACAGTCTCCTCCGGTACATAAGTAAGCTTTATTTCAGGCCTTTCCGTATTTTTTAATGCGAGCTCTTCGATATGTACATCACTTGATTTAGCAGGTAGAATCCGAGTTTCTACAAAATCATACAGTGTTTGATCAAAACTCATGGCATCACTTGTACTAATCAAATACACCTTATCATTAAAAAGAGCATATTGTCCTTTATAAGATGGTGCTTCATTTCCTATAGCTAACTGATACACTGTTCCATCCTGCATATCCATCTGAACTTTAATAGTAGGTGATTCTAGCCCATATACAGCTAAGTCTAAAGCTTCCTCTGTTTTGATTTCCTGACTTGCTTCAAGGCTTATGCATGTCTCAACGACGTTATTTACAGTACTAGTAGAAAGAGGGATATTTTCTAACCCCGTTACACTAAAGCCTTCTTCTTCGCCTTGATTAATGAGCTCTATCTGCTCTGTATCTGTTTCAAGCTTTATTTTGCTTACCTTACTCTTCTCCTGGGTTATGAGTGCTATACTTTCATCTACTATAGTCTCTTCTTCTGCTATACCTTCATCTGCTATAGTCTCTTCTTCTGCTATACCTTCCCACGTGAACGCAAAGGCTGCTCCTCCTAGTAGAAGGACTAAAAGAAGCGTACAGCCTATTAAAGTCTTAGTCTGTTTACTCATAGCATCTAACTCCTTCTTCGTTTAATCCAAATAGTAATACCTACTGCAAGTACAGCAATCGGAAGTGCAATGACAAGCATTACTGTATATAAGAGCACTTGCCCCTGTGTTAAAGTAAAAGAACCTCCTCCTAAAACTTTTGGTGCAATAGAAAATACATTTTCACGATCTGCTACTGTATTAAAGAAAGATAAGAAATATTCCATATTAGCAAGTGAACTGCTATTTAAAAACTGCTCGTTTAAAATCATATCAGAACCAAATACACATAGCATAGCATTTACGCCATCTTGATTATAAGTAGATTTAGCTGCAACACTAATCGGCCCTTCCTGAACAATATCCTCTACTGAATTAACATCTTCATCAATAATCCCTGCAGATTCAGAGTAAGCAAGAAGGCTTCCTGTGTTATAGCCCATATTACTTGTAAATAACATTTCTACTGGACGAGCAAATGGCATAGTAAGTGGAATATCTGTATTTGTCATATGCTCTGTAACAAGAAAATCATCTATATCTGCAATACCAAAGTAAGCATTGTTACTAATAACTCTATTTTGATCTGTTTCGGCTACCATAACGCGTGGTACAGATAAGCCCCATTTTTCAAGCCATCCCTCTAATACAGGAAGCTCTGGTTGCTCTGCGGATGCAAAGTACAGCATGGTTTTATTTTTTTCAGATGCTTCCATCATAAAGCTATCTAGTTTTTCTATATCTTCTTCTGTATAATCTCTAAGTGGTGCAATAGCAATCAAAATCTCTGTGTCTTCTGGGATAGCCTCAGCCTGAAGCATGATGCTACTTACTTCAAAGTTATTTTTCTCAAGTAAATCTTCTAAATTTATATTTTCATTTTCTTCATGCCCTGTTAAAAAGGTTACTTTTGTTTTCTCTTCACTTGCCACATTCATAATAGCACCTGTCATAGCTTGTTCAGCATTAGAAGACGTAATGCTGCCACCATACCAAGACTGCTGAATGTTGAAAAGGTCATAAGCTGTTAACTTCTGTGTATTTTCACCACATGCTACTAAAATATCATTAACGCTAATACTTAAATCAGCATGCTCAGAAGCATATGTTGGATTAGCCATTAAATCTATAAATTCTAGCTTAATATTATCATTATACTTAGCATACTGCTCTACAACAGTTATAGCCTGTTCATAGTATTCACCACCTCTAGCAAAGCTATCTCTTGTATTCATAACAGTAATCGTGATGTCTTTATCTAAATCACTTATGTATTTGATAGAGTCTTCAGATAGCTCAAAGGCCTTATTAGAGGTTAAATCTATTTTCACTGGATATTTTTCTGTAAAGGCAGAGGCAATAACATTGACAACAATAAGGCATAACACCACAATCAAAGTAATTGCCGTACTCATAATCCCTGTCTTTTTCTGCACAGTTAACTTCTTTTTCATTTCTTCACATCCTTTCCTTAGCTCCAACGTCTTTTATCTAGTACTCTAACAGTTAAGAAGATAAAGAGGGCTGCAATAGAGACAAAAAATATGACATCCGCTATATTTAAAAGACCTGTTGTAAAATCTTGATAATGTGTATAGAAAGATAAATAATTACAAACTTTTTCTATGAGTGGTGTACCTAACATAACACCTACTGAGTCAACCATAATAAAGAATATACCAAATCCAATAGTCCCAATGGCTGCAATAACTTGACTCTCCGTTAAAACAGATACAAACATCCCTATAGCACAAAGGGCTCCGCCTAGTAAAAACATCCCTATAAAGTGACCCAAAAATACAGCTAGCTCTACAGGTGCTTTCACTGCTACGATACCTAAATATAAAAGGGTAATAGCAAGGGCTAACATAAAAATACTAAGAGCCGCTAAATATTTACCTGCTACTATACCCGTAAGACTAACAGGCGCTGTCATCAGTCCTTGGTCTGTCTTATGCCTCTTTTCCTCGCTAAACATTTTCATAGTTAAAAGCGGTGATAAGAAAATAACCATACTAAAAAGTGCATCAAATAAATAACTAAAATCCGCATTACCTCCATAAAGCTGATAGCCAAAGAAATAATACCCTGCTATGGCATAAAATATAGCCAGAAATACATAGCCTATAGGCGTTACAAAATAAGAACGCATATCACGCTTATAAATCGCAAACATCTTCCTCTCCCCCTTCTTCTTCATCTAATGTATAAGTATCGTAACCCTTTGTTGTATATTTCATAAATACATCTTCTAAAGTAGGCTGGTTAGATCTTAGCTCTAAAAGCGGTATGTGATTCTGGGCCAGCACAAAGGATAAAGTAGCACGTACATCTACCCCTTTTGTCTCTAAGTAATATTCATACACATCTTGCTGGGTTGTCATTTTGTAAGTTACATCTTCTACACTTGGAATCGTTTTGAGTAAACTTACGATTTGGGCTGGTTTACCCTGAACTTGCAATGTAATGCATTTTTCCATCTGCTGCGTTTCTATCAGCTTTATAGGTGTATCATCCGCCACAATCTTGCCTTGATTAATAATAATGATACGGTCACATACAGCCTCTATCTCCTGAAGAATATGAGAAGATAAGATAACAGTTCTTGTCTTAGCTAGTTCATGAATAAGCTTTCTAATCTCTATAATTTGTTTGGGGTCAAGACCTACTGTAGGTTCATCCAAAATCAAAAGGGGTGGATTACCAATAAGTGCATTAGCTAGACCTACTCTTTGCTTATATCCTTTAGAAAGGTTATGTACAAGTTTATTTTTTACATCTGTAATTTGTACAAGTTCACAAATCTCATTTAGATGTTCCTTCTTATTTAACTTCACCTTTTTTAAGTCATAAGTAAAACATAAACTTTCCCATACTGTAAGGTCCTGATAAAGAGGCGGAATCTCTGGCAAATACCCTATTTGTTTTTTTACCTTTTCCGGCTCTGTTAAAATGTCATGCCCATCTACTGTAATTTTACCTTCACTACAGGAAAGGTATCCTGTAATCATATTCATAGTGGTGGACTTACCAGCACCATTGGTTCCTAGGAATCCTACAACTTCACCACTGCCTACGGTAAAGCTAATGTGATCTACTGCCAGCTTATTACCGTACTTCTTAGATACTTCTACCACTTCAAGCATCTTATAACCTCCTTTAAATCTGCACTATAGGACTATGTTACATTTTTTTTTAAGCTTATCCTAGAGCATTCCGGTGGCAACTTTGTGGCAAAAATGTGGCAGATTATACGAAGGTAAACCTTTTGTAAATACAGCAAAAGAGGCTGATACACGCTGTATCAGCCTCTAGTAGCCCCTTGGAAATGTAGTTTAAAGATAGCCCCCTGCCCCCTAGCATTATGTGCTTCTATATGTCCTCCCATATATTCGATACTTGATTTAACAATAGCAAGTCCTAACCCTGTCTGCCCTCCTTGACCTTTATAAAACCTTTCAAAGAGATGAAGAAGGTCTTCCGCATCAAACCCTTTGCCATCATCCTCAATGATAAAGCCATCAGAAGTGACTTGAATCTGAATAGATGATGCAGCGTATCTTAAACAGTTAGAAAACAGATTATCAATGATACTTTCAAGTAAGTATTCATCTGCCACAATACATGTCCTTTTTTCTTGCAATCTAAATATAATCCCTTTTTGCTCTGCCAAAGGTCTAAAGATTTCTATACGCCCTTTTAAAAAGTCCGTTACTTCAATAGGCTGAAGCTCTATACGCTGCTTAGCATTATCAATACGAGATAGTGTCAGTAGCTGGTTAACTAAAGTAGCAAGTTTATCACTTTCTTTTATAATGATCCCCGCTGGATAAGTTGTTTCTTCAAATACACCGCACTCAATACCTTCTGCATAGCCTCTTATAGACATAAGTGGTGTTCTTAACTCATGAGATACATTTTCAAAGAATACTTTCTGCGCTCTATCATAACTTTCAAGGCGCATAGCCATCTCATTCATAGCAGTATTTAAATCCTTAATCTCTTGCAGATTGCTTACCTCCCGATTTTGTGTAAAATTACTTTCTCCAATAGCCTTAGCCTGGTTACATAGATTTTTAATAGGATTTGAAATACGATTTGCTAGATTCCATATAAAAGGTAAAATAATGACCGCAATAAGTCCTGTTATACCAAAGACAAGCGTAGAGAGCCTACTTAAAAACTTATCCGTATTAGGCACAATACTATAGCCTATCATATACTGCACACTTGCCTTAGGATTATTAGTCTTATGAATGCTTCCAATCAAATAGTGTTTATCCTCAATGGTCCGTTTATGAATAGTGCCACTCTCTCTAAAGATTTCTGGATTTGCCATGCAGTACTCATAAATTGCCTTTGTACCATCTTCAAAATGTCCGCCTATAGGATAAATAAGCTCTTCATTTTTATCTAATAGAATCACTCTTGTCTCATTAAGTCCATTTTGTAAAATAGGTTTAATGTCATCAAAAAAAGCTGCTGCTTGAAGCTGCTTTAAGATGAGCTGCTCTTCTTTTGTTCTAGGCGGATATTTCATATTTTTTCCAAAAGTATAATCTGCAAAAGGCTCTATTGTTTTTAAGAGCATCATTAAATCATACCTAGCTTGCTTTTCCATAAAGAGTGAAGAAGTCGTATTAAACACAATATAAGTCAAAATAGGAATGGAAAGCAAAATAATTACAACAGGTAAAAAAATACTTTTTCGTATACTGAGTTTCATTTTATGCCTCCTGACCTATTCTATAACCAAACCCCCATACAGTTTCTATAGAAATGCTACCGTGCTCCTTTAATTTCTTACGTAGTCTTTTTACCACATCATCTGTTGCTCTTGTATCTGTTTCAAAGTCTACCTGCCACAGTTCTTTTAAAAGTTCCGTTTTACTGACCGCACGGTCTTGGTTTTTCACCAAAAAAGCTAGGAAGTCAAACTCCGTTGGTGTAAGTGTTACAGCCCGCTCATTAATAATTAAAGTACGCATTTTCATATTAAGTATAAGTGTATGATAGGTAAGGACTTCGCTTTCCACATGACTTTGTCCTAGCAAAAGCTCATTTCTTCTAAAAAGTGCCTTAACTCTCGCCACTAGTTCTAGAGGAGAGAAAGGTTTAACGAGATAATCATCACTTCCTATGGTAATGCCTGTTACCCTATCAATTTCACTATCTTTGGCTGAAACAATAATAATAGGCACACTACTTTCTTGCCTAATCATGGCACACAAACTTAAACCATCTATTCCTGGCATCATAATATCTAAAATAAGTAAATCTGCCGGATCTATTCTAAAGCTATTTAAAAGGTCTACTCCATTTCCAAAACATTTGACCTCAAATCCTTCTTTCTCTAAAAAAGATTGAATGAGCTTACATATATTCGCTTCATCATCTGCTATATAGATTCTCTTTAGCATTCTATAGTGCCCCTCTCATCTCTATGATTTTGCCCTATTATAACAACTGATTATGACAAAACTTTGTAAATTTTATGGCTAAATTATGTATTGTTATGCAAAATGATGGGTTATAAGAAAGGGCTATTGCTTATGCAATAGCCCTCTAAGGTTGGAGGATGACTTTCACGTCTTCTCCTATTTTAATAGATTCTTCTGTCACCTTGCAGTCATAAGCAAGGATATAAACGCCTTTTGCCGCAGCCTGTTCTACTGCTTTGGCAAAAGCCTCATGTGTTATACGATTTGGTGTAAAATACTTAACATCTTTCATTTGAATGATAAAGACAAGATAAGCCCTATATCCTTCTTCCATAGCTTCTATGAGTTCATAAATATGTTTAACAGCTCTCTCGCTTGGCGCATCAGGGAATCGTACAATACCTTCATCTTCAAGGGTAACCCCTTTGACTTCTACAAAAGCTTTTTCTTGCTTCGTTTCAATGTACGCATCAAATCGAGAGTTTTTATAAGTCTTTTCAGGTTTAAGAAGCGTTACATCTCCTAGTAGACCTGGCAAAGTCACACTTTTTTCTTGAATGGCTTCATAAAATACTTTATTAGGTACTTGAGAATCCATATTTATAAGCCTCTCACCTTTTTGTACTGTAATGAGAGAGTATGCTGTTTTACGGTTTGGATTTGGGTCATGTTCTAAATAGACCGTACAGCCAGGTACAAGCAGTTCCTTACAACGTCCTGTATTTTTAACATGCACCTTCACCCGCTCGCCTTCTACCTCACAGTAAGCAATAAAGCGATTAGGTCTTTCTATAAAAGTAGCTTGAATGCTGTTTTTATACTGCATCCGCCATCACCGCACCTTCTTTATAAAGCTTTTTACGTTTTACAAGATAGAACAAAATGCTAGCCAGCACTAGACCTTTTAAAATACTACTAATACTAATACTCCACCATACCCCGTTAATACCTAAAATCTCAGGCTGTGATAAGAAATAAGCCATCGGAATACGTGCACCTGTTAATATAATGCCTACAATAGAAGGGATATAAGTTCTTCCTAGCCCATTAAAAAGACCTGTGATCGTAATCTCAACACACATAAAGAGCTGTGAGTAACCTAAAATTCTAAGATAAACTTCTCCACCTGCAATAGCCTCTGCTTCTGGAATGAAGATAGAAAAGAGTGGTTTACCAAACCCAATAAGAAGTACTGTTGCAAAAACACCTAATACAAGCGCCATGCCCATTGTAACGCCAAACCCTTTTTCAATACGGTCATACTTTTTAGCACCATAGTTTTGGCCTGTGAAAGTTCCAAGCGCTGTTGAAAGGCCTCCTGCCGTCATCCATGAAATGGCTTCAATCTGAGAACCTACCTTCTGTACAGCAATTGGTACAGGGCCAAATACAGCAATAATACGTCCAATCACCATTGAGAAAAGCGTAAAGAGTCCACTTTGCACAGCTCCAGGGAAACCGATAATGCAAATGGTTTTGATATAGTCCCATTTAGGTTTTGTAAATAAGTTAATACGTAAGTAGCTTTCTTTTCTTTTCATTAAAACGATGATGAAAGCTACTGTTACAATAATTTGAGCTGCTACTGTTGCTAGGGCCGCACCTAATACCCCCATTGGAGCAATAGGACCAAATCCTAATATAAGAAGTGGATCAAAAATCATATTGAAAACAAGCCCTATTGTATTCATAATAAATGGTGTTTTACTATCTCCAAGCCCATTAAAGATGGCTGTAAAAACAGGGTTGATAAAGTAAAATACCATACCAAGTGCCATCACAATAAGATATGTTTTAGACATGCCTATAATCTGTGCATCACCTAAATTGAAAAAGCCAATAAGTGGATTACAAAATGCAATTAGGAATAAGCCATAAAGCACAGCTAAAACCACATTAATCTGAATGGCACTTAAAATATAGGATTTAGTCCCTTCTAAGTCCTTCTCCCCTATACTTTGGGCTACTTTTATTTCTGCTCCAACTTTTGAAATCATAATAAAGGCCATAGCAAGCCATGTAAAGAAGCCTGCTGTTCCAACTGCAGCAACTGCGCTGCTGCCAACGCGTCCAATCCAGATCATATCTGTCATGTTATACGCCATTTGTATAAAAGACGTTCCCATAATAGGAATAGCAAGTTTAACTAGCTTTCCTACCATATGTCCTTGTGTTAAATCAATTCTTTTATCCATATTACTTCCTTTTCTTTCTTAAAATATCAAACTTTATTCATTATACATTTCCCACTCTACACTATTCAATACCTTTCTTTAAAATTTTCTTGTCTAAGCATTAAATAGGAAGTTTATGGTCATACTTGCTTATAAGGAGGTTTGATTATGCAAAAGACACCTATTAAAGAACTTGTCTCTAAGTTTAAAGATGCCCATTTTACTTTACGCTTTTGGGATGGAGAGGAAATAGAAGTAGGAACGCCCCCCTCACAGTTCAAAATTATTCTCAATGAGCCTATTCATACAATGGAATTTATCAAAAGCTACACCTTAGCCTTTGGTGAAGCTTATATGAATAAAGCTCTTGACATTGAAGGAGATTTATATGAATCCCTTGATGCCATCTTAAAATATAAGAGACACTTTCATACACACTTTCATCTATTACCTCATATTTTTCATACTTCTACCCATGCTAAGACCCAGAAGCAGCAAGTTTCTTCTCACTATGACCTAGGTAATGATTTCTATAAGCTTTGGCTAGATGAAACCATGAGTTATTCCTGTGCTTATTTCAAAAAAGATACAGACACCCTTTATGAAGCGCAAATGAATAAAATCCATCATATACTTAAGAAACTCTACTTAGAAGAAGGTCAGACACTTCTTGACATTGGTTGCGGCTGGGGTAATCTTCTTATTGAAGCGGCCAAATGCTACAAAGTAAAAGGACTTGGCATTACCCTTAGTACTGAGCAGCATGCAGCCTTTAAGTCACGTATCCAAGCTGAAGGCCTTACGGACTTGCTCGATGTGAAGCTTATGGATTACCGTGATCTTATTGATTCCGGCCTTAAGTTTGACCGCATCGTAAGTGTCGGTATGCTAGAGCATGTAGGCCGTAAGGAATACCCTACTTTCTTTAAAGCTGTAGATGCCGTACTTAAGGAGGAAGGCTTGTGCCTCCTTCACTATATTAGTGGACTAACTGAATCTCCAGGAGATGCTTGGATTAAAAAGTATATCTTCCCTGGTGGGGTTATCCCAAGCCTTAGAGAAATTATCACCCTTTCAGCTGACCATCATTTCTATACTTTAGATGTGGAAAGCTTACGCAGACATTATACGAAGACCTTACTTGAGTGGTATAAGAACTTTGAAGCACATCTCCCTGAGATTGAGACTATGTTTGATGAGAAGTTTATCCGTATGTGGCGTATGTATTTATGTTCCTGTGCGGCCTGCTTTAATAATGGGATTGTAGACTTACATCAAATCTTATTCTCTAAGGGCGTTAACAACACGCTTCCTATGACAAGGGAATCTCTTTATAAATGAAAATAGGAAAGTATACCCTATAAAGTAGCGTATACTTTCCTATTTTACTTATAACTTAGCTAGCTTTTCTTCCACAAGCCCAATGGCAATCACATCATCTAAGTAACCTATTGGGAAGATATAATCAGGTATAATATCTGTTGAAATGACAAAATATAATAACCCACTCCCTAGAATTTGTTTTTTTTCTTTAGATAATGCCTCTTCTTTAAAATGCTTATAAAGGACTTCCATCCTTTCAATAAGTGGCCCCTCTGCACTTAAAGCCTCTATTTTATCTCCTAGCCTTCTATCAATGAGATTTTCTCCTTCATGTGTCAAAGCATATGGCTCATATTTAATGAGTTCTGCCTTAATTTTATCTATTAATAAAGGGTCTTTTTCTAGTCCATAAAACTTAAAAATATAGTCCATCAAATCTGGCTGCTCACCCGATCCAGATACTTTGCTTATCTCCTGCTCCTCTAAATTTATCTGAAAACCTGCTGCTTCAATAAGTGTATGCATCGGTAAATCCAATGCCTGTGATAGTTTCTGCATATGAACAAGTCCTGCCTTTTGCTTGCCATTCACAATTCTTGAAAGTGTTGCCTGATCCATCTGTACATATTGACTCAGTCTGCGCATAGACCAATCTTTTTCTCTCACACACTCTCTAATAAGCATTCCTAATTTGTTTTCATGGCGGTCATACATCTGCATTCCCCCTCAGTCTCTCTTATTATTTATATATAAGAAGGACTAAAGATTTATGCTTAGAGCTTATGAAATAAACCTTTTATTTGCTCACCTGTTGCAAGATCCTCTTCAAAAGCTGTGGCACTTCCTGCAGCCATACCCATTTTTAGCGCTTCTTTAAAGTCCCCGCTAGCCTTATAACCAGCAATAAAGCCTGCCATCATAGAGTCTCCTGCTCCTACAGAATTTTTGACTTCACCTTCTATGCCTTCATGGGTAAGAACTGTGCCATCTTCCGTTACAAGTACCGCGCCTAATCCTGCCATAGAAACGAGTACATTACGAGCACCTTTTTCTTGTAGCTTCTTAGCATAAGGAATAACCTCTTCATGTGTTTTAAGCTCTACGTCAAAAAGCTCCCCAAGTTCATGATGGTTAGGCTTAATAAGAAATGGCCCATAAGGTAGTACATTAAGCAGTAAATCTTTTGTGGCATCTACAATACAAGCTATACCACGGCTACTGAATTTTTTAACCAGCTGCTCATAGGTATCACTTGGTAATGTAGAAGGGATACTCCCTGCCAGAATAAGGAAGTCACCTTCCTTCATGCACTCTAGTTGCTTCTCAAGTTCTATAAGATCCTTTACTTCTAAATGAGGTCCCATTCCATTAATCTCTGTTTCTTCACCACTTTTTAACTTCATATTAATACGGGACATACCTTCTTTAAGGGTGATAAAATTATGTTTCACCTGTGCCTTATCTAAAAGACGTATAATCTCCCCACCTGTAAACCCTGCTACAAAACCTAATGCTTCATTTTCTATACCAAGCTGATGTAAAATTAGAGAAACGTTAATCCCTTTCCCTCCTACATAAATCTGTTCTTCACTACATCTGTTCATCCCACCAACTTGAAAATCATTAACCTTCACAACATAATCTAATGAAGGATTGAGTGTTATTGTATAAATCATTTTCTTCACCTTTTCTATCTATTTCTTCTTTTTTATTATAGGTTGTCTATCATTAAAGCGCAATTTAAAAGAAGTGATAGTAAACTATCACTTCTTTTATGATTTTTTATAAATAATAGGGCTCTTTAAATCCAAAAGTCACTGATATGCTCACCACAAAGCTATCTCCTTCTCTGTGATAAATCATTGGAACAAACTTTTCAATCTATTAATAGTTTCAGCTTAACCTTTGCCTCATTATTTTATAGATTAAACTTTTTAGTTATTTTATGCTTACTAATTTTCTTATCCTGTATACGCTTGTTAGCGCTTTCACCTAATAAAGTATAGACTACTGAACACATCGGTACCATCATTAGCATACCGAGTACACCAAACATACTACCACCTAATGTTACAGCAATAAGTACCCAAATACCTGGAAGGCCTACTGAACTTCCTACAACACGAGGATAAATCAGGTTACCTTCTAGTTGTTGAAGCACAAAGAATAAAATCAGGAACCAAATGACTTGGACTGGATTAGTTACAAGAATTAAAAAGGCTCCTATAAAACATCCTAAGAAGGCTCCAAAAATAGGGATAAGCGCTGTAAATCCAATTGTTACTGAAATCATCAGTGCATAAGGAAGCCTAAAGATAGACATAGTTACAAAGAACATTGCTCCTAAAATTACAGCCTCTAAGCACTGCCCTGTAAAGAAGTTACTAAATGCTCTCCTTGCTATATGGAGTACACGTAATAAATGGTCTACTTGCTCTTCTTTAATATAAGCATACATCACTTTTTTAGCTTGCATGCCTAGCTTCTCTTTTTGAAGTAAGACGTAAATAGATAAAACAAGACCAAGCACAAAAGTAAACACGCCACTAAAAGTTGCTGAAATGACACTAAAAGTAGAACCTGCAAGGACAGTTGCACCACGTTGAATCCATTCAAAAAGTTTCTTGCCCCATTCTGCCCAGTCAATCGTAATGGTCATTTCACTTTGAAGTTCTGGGAAGTACTCAATGATTTCATTTAAGAAATCTTGTACCTGTGTTACAAAACCTGGAATACTTTCTTTAATAATCAAGAAAGTACGTACAAGTTCTGGAATAATAATAACCATAACAAGTACTACAACTGCTACCATAAGAAGCATAGCAAGAACCAAGCTTACAGGACGCTTAAACTTACTAAATCTATTAGGTACAGCTTTTAAAAGTCTATTTTCTATAGCAGCCATAGGAATATTAATAATAAAGGCTATAGCAAGCCCTAACAGAATAGGTGCAAAAAGCCCTAAGATTTGATTAAACCAATCTGCTACTTCTATATGATTTTGCAGCGCCCAGTAAAATAAAATAATGGCTGCCGCAGTTAAAAATATTTTCTTAAATTGGTTTTTATTAATTTCCATTTTCAACCTCCTCTTTTTAAGTAAACATTATACTATCGTTCATGCTATTTAGCAATGTTTTGACAGCATTCTCTTTAAGGTGTAGCCCTTTTTTTATAAAACTATTCACTACAACGTAAAGAGGCTGTGCAAATTATGCTTTGCACAGCCTCTTTTACTTTTTCTTAACAAGTTACAGTAACACCTGTTTCATACTTTTGATCATCAATAAGAAGTGTCACTTTAAAGTCACCTTTAAGACCTTCTTTACTAATTGGATGCTCTACAGCTCTTTCATCTGTTTCTTGGAATGTACCTACACACATTGCAAGGAATGGTCTTTTTGTTGTTGGTACAAAATAACGATGTGTAGTTTCTTCACCTTCAAGCATAATCATAACAAGTTGACCTTTTTCAAAACTTGCTTTTAAGATGATGCGGTCTTCTTCTTCACCAATTCTTACTTTATAAGTATCTGGTACCATACCACCGTTTTCTGCTGGTACTTCTGTCATCATTTCTTCTGTAACACCTAATGAACCAAGAAGTTCACCTTTGCCAAATGTTAAAACGTCTTCCTCACAGTAAAGAGAAAGTTTTTCTGCACGGTAGAAGTTTCCTGGTAAGTGCATTTCATGCATAATCATATCATCTTTAATTTCAATAGTGATTGAATTCATTACTAAGCCTTCTTCTTTACCTTCATGCATAACAGGAGGTACGTTACATGTTTCCCCTCTTAAAGCACCTGCTCCACCGGAATGTACCATGTAATGGCCTTCACCATAATATTCTACGTTAGAAATATAAGTTGAGAAGAAGTCTTTTCCTCTTTCTTTACCAAATTGCCATACTTGTCTAATAGTCATATCTTCTGTATTAATACGGAATCTTACCCCACGAGAGAAGTTCTTATCTGCTGGTACATAGTTTTCTTTTGATTTAGCACGGAAGTGACCATTGTCAAATACCATAATATCGCCATCTGGAAGGACAACACAAGCATGTTGTTCATATTGCCAGTCAAATTCATCTCCTACTGGTGTGAAGAAATATTTTTCTACCATTTCAGCTGGCCATCCTTCTGGATCGCCAATAATCCAGTTTAAATCACCTGTTTCATAGTCTAAGTTAATGACAGCATCTTGGTGTCTACCTGATAATGTAAGAGAATTTGTCTTTTTATCATACCATACTGCATTATTATGGAACCAGTCATGTGCATCTTGGCTTCCTGAACCAGCTACATCTTGAGGTAATACTTTTTTGTAATCCCAAGTTTTTAAGATCTTACCTGTTTCTCTCTCAATAAGAACACACATATCTTCTACTGTACCTGTTGGAAGATCTTGTGTAAGAACTAAAAGGTTACCATCTTCCA
>JAHLFD010000074.1:0-16790 GCA_018883975.1 Candidatus Niameybacter stercoravium | reverse complement strand
ACCTTCACTTGTATATGGACAAGCTTATGGTAAAGTCAATGTTGAAACTTTGAATATGCGTCAGGAACCGAATACAAAAGCTACCAATGTAGGCCAGTTAAATCAAAAAGATGAGGTACAAATCATTGGTCGTGCAAATGAGGAATGGCTTCAAGTAAAAGGTAAAGATGGTAAGTCTGTCTATGTTTTTAGTGAATATGTTTCTATAGAAGAAGCAGAAGGCGTTATTACAGGACAAGGCGTACGCTTAAGAGATTATCCAGCCACAACAGGAAGTAATGTATTTGACACCCTTAATAAAGGTGATAAAGTGGTTATTCAATATACAGTAGATGGATGGTGTAAGGTTATCCATGATAGTAGAGAAGGTTTTGTAAGTGCTGAATATGTGGATTCAAAGTTTATGGATGAAATAAAATCCAAATCAATTTCAGAAGTAAAACGCATTGTGCCTACAAAAGTAGAAGCACCTGCTCAAACAGAATCTACAGCTTCTAAGAATAATGCATCAGGTTCAAGTAGCAGTAATAGCAATACAAAGCCAGTTGCAAACTCAGGAAGTTTAGCAGATACTATTATACAAGATGCAAAACAATTTTTAGGTAATCCATATGTATATGGAGGCAACAGTTTAACAAATGGTGTAGACTGTTCAGGATTTACACAACAAATTATGAAAAGACACGGCATTAGTATTTCTAGAACATCTAGTTCACAGTATGATAATGATGGCTATAAAGTAAGTAGGGATGAACTACGCAAAGGAGACTTAGTATTCTTTGGCTATAATGGTTCGATCTCACATGTAGGTATTTACATAGGAAATGGACAAATGATTCACTCTGGCACAAGTAGTACAGGTATTACAATCAGCTCTCTTGAAGGAGCTGGAAAACCTTATATAGGTGCAAAACGCGTATTATAAAATAATAAAAGACATATAGGAATGACTTTCTATATGTCTTTTTTATATAATTACAGTAAAAATAAGGGGAATAAACATGAATAAAAAACCTAATATTTTATTCTTAATGAGTGACGAACATCGATTTGATGTAAGTGGATTTACAGGTAATCAAATAGTACGAACACCATTTTTTGACCGTTTAGCAAAAGATGCAGTTATTTTTACTAATGCTTATACACCATCTCCAGTATGTATACCGGCTAGACAATGTATAGCAGCAGGTCAGTTTCCAAGGACATGTGGAGTAGAGAACTATGGTCAAGACTTGCCACCGAATTATCAGACCTTTGCTAAGACACTCGTACAAGGAGGGTATAAAACTGTAGCAGCAGGTAAGTTACATCACTTTGGCATAGACCAAATGCAAGGATGGCTTTATCGCATTGCTGGGGATTGTGAAGTTTCCTCAAAACATTATACACAAGGCTGCAATAGGACTGCTACATCTGATAATGCATCAGGACTTTTAGAAAGTGGCATCAAGTGGGATGATAAAAAAGAAATTCTTAGAGCAGGCCCAGGGCATAGTGCATATGCAAGAAGAGATGAGTTAGCCGTACAAGGAGCCAAAAACTTTATCTATGAGCACTTTATAGATAGTTATTATGATAGAGCTACGCCTCATGTACCTCTTATGTTATATGTAGGTCTTTTAAATCCCCACTATCCATACATAGCAGAAGAAAACCTCTTTAATTATTACCTAAATAGAGTGGAGCTTTATGAGAATCAAGAACCTTTCAATCATCCGTTTTTAGGAAGATGTTCTAACTGTGGTCCACTTAGACCAGGTATAGATATTGATAAAAGAGATGTAAAAAGAGCCATGGCTGCCTACTATGCTAATATAGAAACTATAGATAAGCAATTTGAACAAGTATTTAAGGCGTTGGAAGAAGCTGGTGAAGACTTAGATGAATGGATTATTATTTATACAACTGATCACGGTGAGATGCTAGGAGAGCATGCTATATGGGAGAAACAAAGATTTTTTGAAGGAAGCGTAAAAGTGCCTTTATTTATTAGATACCCTAAGAAATATGCACCTAAAAAAGTAGATAAAAATGTTAATCTAGCAGATTTATTTGCAACCTTATGTGAGTTAACTGAAACGCCATTGCCAGATCACTTAGATAGTAGAAGTTTAGTGCCTTTAATGGCAGGGGATGATAGTAACTGGATGGATGAATCTATTTCACAATGGGGAGGAAGAAACCTTATGATTAAATGGGGAGCAGTAAAGTATCAGCTTTATACTGATGATGGATCAGAGGTGCTATTTGACTTAGACACTGATCCAAGTGAAAGTAGTAATCTGATTCATTATGAAAAATATAAAGCGCTACTTCCTAAATTTAGAGAACGTGCAGAAGCATTAGGCTTTAGATATAAAACATGTAATTAGAATTATCAGCATAGCGAGTAGCTTCACGTGCTAGCTGATCTAAGGTAATAGACTCTAACTGAGTAAGAAGTACCTGATCTATTTTATTCCAGACAAGGTCCATAAGGACCTTATCTGTGATAGGATCAGAGGAAGAAGATTCTGTGTGCTCGAAAAGGCTGGTTTCAACAGCCTGAAGAATGGTGTTTACTGTAATCATTTCGGGAGGGGAGGTAAGTTCATAGCCTCCTCCTGCTCCTTTAATAGAGTGAACAAGTCCAGCTCTTTTAAGAAGTGAAAAAACCTGCTCCAAATAAATTTTAGAAATACCTAGTTTTTCTGAAATACGAATGATAGTTATACATTCATGATGAGCATTAAGTTGCGCCATATAAGTAAGAGCAGCTAAAGCATACCTACCTTTAGAGGAAATTTTCATAAAGAGGACCTCCATAAATCTTATTAATCCTACAGGTTCGATTAATTATAGTATAAAGATGAAGAATAAAATAAACAATAATATTAGAATATATATTTTAAAATATTGACTATTTAGATAAGGGGTGCATATATTATAAGCATAGTAAGCAGATATGTTTTATAAAGGAGCGTGTTGTAGATGGCAAAGATTTATAAAAGCTTAATAGAATTAATAGGTAGAACACCTTTGCTTGAATTAAAAAACTATAATGAGCAGCATAATTTAGAAGCCACTTTATTAGGAAAATTAGAATACTTTAATCCAGCAGGAAGTGTTAAAGATAGAATTGCAAAGGCTATGATTGAGGATGCAGAGGAAAAAGGCCTCCTTAACCCTAAGTCTGTTATTATTGAACCTACTAGTGGCAATACAGGTATCGGCCTGGCAGCTGTAGCAGCAGCAAGGGGATATCGTATTATTCTTACCATGCCAGAGACTATGAGTATAGAAAGAAGGAATCTCCTTAAAGCTTATGGCGCAGAAGTGGTACTTACAGAGGGGGCAAAAGGTATGAAAGGAGCTATTGAGAAGGCCAAGGAGCTTACTCAAACCATTCCTAATAGTTTTATGCCAGGCCAGTTTGACAATCCAGCCAATCCTAAAGTACATGTAGCTACAACAGGGCCAGAAATATGGGAAGATACAGAGGGAAAAGTAGATATTTTTGTAGCTGGAGTCGGCACGGGTGGTACTGTAAGTGGTGTAGGTAAATATCTAAAGCAGCAAAATCCTAAAGTCAAAATAGTGGCAGTAGAGCCTTTTGATTCACCTGTTTTATCTGGTGGTAAGCCAGGACCACACAAAATTCAAGGGATAGGTGCAGGCTTTGTACCACAGACACTAGATACTGCTATTTATGATGAACTTATTCCGGTTAAAAATGAAGATGCTTTTATAGCTGCGAGAACCATTGCAAGATGTGAAGGTGTACTAATAGGTATTTCTTCAGGGGCAGCAGTATGGGCAGCTACAGAACTTGCTAAAAGACCAGAAAATAAAGGGAAAACTATCGTAGTTTTATTACCAGACACGGGAGAACGTTACCTTTCAACACCATTATTTAGTTGACAAGGTGAATACCTTTTACTATACTAATTCCTAATAATCAGAAGGAGGTAGAGACATGAAAACAGTAGCAGCATTTTTTGATATTGATGGGACAATTTATAGAGAAGGACTTATTACAGAAGTCTTTAAGAAGATGGTTAAGTATGAGCTGATAGATCCAAGCAAATGGGATAGTGAAGTAAGACCAGCTTTCTTAAATTGGGATAAAAGACAAGGAGACTACGATACGTATCTACTTAAAATGGTAGATGTATATATAGAGGCTGTTAAAGGAATATCTCCTGATCATATGGAATATGTAGCGAAAAAGGTCATTGATCAAAAAGGAGATCGTGTTTATACTTTCACGAGAGACCGTATTAACTGGCATAAGCAAAATGCTCACAAAGTGATTGCTATATCTGGTTCACCAATTGAGCTTGTAAGAGAGATGTCTAATAAATATGGCATGGATGATTTTAGAGGTACCATTTATGAAGTAGGAGATAAAGGCACTTATAGCGGGAATGTTATACCGATGTGGGATGCAGTAAGTAAACGAAAATCTATTTTAGAAATGGTAGAAAAGTATAATATTGATTTAGAAGAAAGTTATGCTTATGGAGATACTGCAGGGGATATGACTATGTTGAAGATGGTAGGGCATCCTTTTGCTATTAATCCAACAAAAGAATTACTCTCTAAAATCTTAGAAGATGAGGACTTAAAAAAGAAGATTACAATCATTGTAGAGCGTAAAGATGTTACTTACCGTATGCATGTAGATTGTATAGATACCATTAATAGCATATACTAAAGGTAAAATATAATGGAGTGTGATGCATGTGCAAGAAGGGAAAGCTTTTTACGAGGAAAAATGGTTTTGGGGAGTTATAGTCACTATCATATGTATACTTGCTGTAACTAAGAGAAATGTAACAAAAGTCATTATATGTGGGAATGCAAATGGTGAAAATACTAAGCTAGATTTGAAAGTGCCGGATGTTCTTTAGTAAAATGTATTGAATTCATTTATATTAAGATTATTTAACTTGACAGGAGCCTCTCAATATGTAAAAATAAAACATCTTTACTAATGGGAGGGGAATGAATGAAAGCATTAGAATATTATAGAGAAATCCTTGAAAAAGCGGGTGTTACATTACCTCAAGGTGTTGTAAACAATGAAGGACATTATTTTTCTAAACTTTATATTGCTAGAGCACTTAGAGATTTAGAATATAATGAAGAAGCCTATGAAATAATGCGTGCTATGTATGAAGTGAATGAAGTGCGTTTTGACAAAACACTTTATGCAAGCCATGAAGATTATATTGAAGAAAAAGTAAAGTTCTTTGTAGAGCTTGCTAAGCTAAGCTATATTGTAACAGAGAAGCCAGCTCAGAGTATCCCTTATTTAGATGAGGCACTTATTAGATTAGATGGTGAAGAAAGTTCTTATCCATATATTAGCAAAACAGAAATAGAAAAATTGAAACAAGAGTATATCAACCTAGTAGGCTAAATAACCGCTAGGTTATTTTTTTGTTTTGAAAAGAATCCCTAGCGGAAAAATATGGAGATGGCTATTTTCTGACCCTAAGGATGATATAATAGAAGAAAAAAAGATAGGAGAAGGAGGGGCCTATGGCATTATTTATACTAGGAACAGCTAAAAGTGGTAAAACGACAGCCTGTTATAAACAATTACAGGAAGAGCTAGCCAAAGAAGCTTATCATAATTTGATTATGCTTGTGCCTGAACAGTTTAACTTACAGGTTCAAGTAGAGCTAGCCAAGCTTCTAAAACCAGGATTATTAAGAACGGAAGTTATGAGTTTTAGAAACCTAGCTAAACGTGTTTTAAAAGAAGTGGGTGGCATAAAAGAGCCTGTTATCGATGACTTAGAACGTGTCATGATTTTAAAAAAACTATTAGAACAGCATAAGAGTGAGCTTGTTTACTATAAAACAACCTATGGCAGTGAAGGGTTTGTAGATGGCATTAATAGACTGATTACTTTATTTGAACAAAATGAAATAGATAAACCTTTCTTAGATGCATTAGAGCAAGATGAAAAGAGCAGTGCAGTTTTTAAAAGCAAATTACAAGATATTACAGCTATTAATGAATGGTTCCATACTTATATTGCTGAGCGTTTTGTGACTGTAGAAAAAACAATGGAGCGCCTTGCTGGTGCCGTGCATAAAAGTGACTACCTCAAAGATTCAATTGTATGGATAGATGGGTTCTACGGCTTTACAGCAGTGCAGATGAAGATTATTGAAGAAATGATGCATAAGGTAAGTCAGGTTATTATTACACTTCCGATTGACCGTCACTACACAGCGAATGAATATATTTATCCTAACAATCCTTTCTATGATAGCATTAAAAATTATCAGAGCCTTATGGCAAGATGTGAACAAGGCAATATACCTTATGAGACAATGGTAATGAAGGCTGATAACAAGGATGAGGATGCACTGGCTTACTTAAGTGAGAACTATCTAAAGCCTTATGTCAGACCGTTTGAGAATGAACAAGATGCTATTAGGATTATGAGTTTTCCTTCAAAGGATGAGGAAGTGACAAAGCTTGCCTGTGAAATCGTAAGGCTTATACGTGATGAAGCTTACCGTTATCATGATATAGCAGTACTTGTAGGGGATATGGGTCAGTATAAATCTTCTCTTGTAAGTACTTTTAAAGAATATGATATTCCAGTCTTTATGGATGATAAGAAGAGTATTCATACCAATAGTCTAGTAGCTATTATCGATGCAGCTTTAGAGGTTATTACAACAGGTTGGACTTATAAAAGTATTATGAGCTTTTTGCGCTTTAATCGATTAGATTTGACGACAGATGAAATAGATACTTTAGAAAACTACTTATTAGAACATGGTATCCAAGGTAAGAAAAAATGGGATGCTATATGGGAGAGAGAAAGTAAGAGTATAGCACTTGAAGTGATCCAAGCTATTAAAGAAAAGGTACAGGCGCCTCTTCTTAGTTTAGAGGAAGCTTTAAAAAGTGCTAAAGATACTAGTGGTAAAATCAAAATTAGAGAGGCTAGCATAGCTGTCTATAATTTCTTGGAAAGTATCCATGCCTATGAAACAACTCAGCAGCATATTGCTTACTATAAGCAAGTAGGAGAACTAAGCCTAGAACTTGAAAATACCCAGATATGGGGACAGGTTGTGGATACTTTGGAAAGGTTAGTGGACCTACTTGGGGAGGAATCTGTCTCTATTAAAGTTTTTAAAAACATTTTGAAGACAAGTTTTGGCTATATTGAGATAGGTATTATCCCACCTTCAAAAGACCAAGTGATTGTAGGAAATATTGATAGAAGCCGTATTCCGCAAGTTAAAGCACTATTTATTCTAGGTGTGAATGAAGGTGTTATTCCAAAGGTAGATGAGAGTATGCCACTCTTTTCAGATATGGACAAGCTGACTCTTATGCAGCTTTGCGAAAAGGCAGATGAGAAAAGGTCAAGGTTATATGATGTTGTGGTGCATAATCCTTTATATATGGGGCAGTTCCTCGTTTATTATGCCTTTACAAGAGCAAGAGAAAAACTTTATGTGAGCACTATTCAAGCTGATGAAAATGGTAAGGCCCTTAGACCTTCTATTGTATTTTATAAATTACGTAAGCTCTTTGGAGAAATACCTTTTGAATATGACCAGTTAGACGCGCTTCAGGCAGCTAAGCCAGCATTAGGCTATGTAGGTTGGCAACTTCGTAAATACTTAGATGGGCAAGGAGAAGAAGGTCCATGGCAGGATGCTATGAGTTGGTTCATGACCTCTAATGAGTGGAAGGAACGTATAAGACACCTTGCTTCTTATATGGCTTATACTAATCAACAGGAATATCTAAGTGAAGAAAATGCTAAGAGTCTATATCCAGAGGGCCTTGTAACAAATATTTCACAGCTGGAGCTTTACCGTAATTGTCCATGCTGCTACTTTATACGTTATGGGCTGAAGGCATCTGAACGTAAAGTACTTCAGTGGAATGCAGCCGATATAGGAACACTTTTCCACGGCACACTTGAGCGTTATCCAAAAGAACTGGCTAAGTGTAAGGCAACATGGGTTACTGCCACATCAGAGCAGCAGGATCAATGTATAGAAGAAGCACTGCGTTACAGTGCGGCTAAGCTTAGTCAGAATGCTAAACAGGATGGGCGTTTTGCTTATACTTTAAAGAAGGCACGCAAAATGACTAAACGTGCTATAGGTGCTTTAACCCATCAGCTTAAAGCGGGAGAATTTGAGCCAGAAGCATATGAAGTAAGCTTTGGCAGTGAGCAGATGCCACCTATTGAGATTGTTCTAGATAACGAGCATACTATTTTCTTAAAAGGACAGATCGATAGGGTAGATGTCTATACAAAGGACGGAGAAGGAAAATACATTAAAGTATTAGACTATAAGTCAGGTAATAAAAACTTTAGCTTGCTAGAGCTTTATCATGGACTTCAACTGCAGCTTTTACTTTACTTAGATGCATATCTTCGTCTAAATGAAAAGAATAAAGCGGCAGGGATGTTTTACTTCCATATTGATACACGTACTGTTAAGTATGAAACTGGTATGGAGCTTAGTGAGGCACTTACAAGACAGCTTAAACAGTATAAGTTATCAGGACTTGCTGTAGATGACGTAGATATACTAGATAAGATGGAAAGTGGTGTGAAAGGTGAAATCCTACCAGCAAAAGCTAAGAAAGATGGTACGTTAGGCAGTGGGGCTAGCGTAGCGAGCGAAGCGCAGTTTAGACAACTTATTGAGTATATGCATGATTTAATACGTGGTTTAGGTAAGGATATGCTAGCGGGTAAAATCAGTGCTAAACCGTGCAAATTAAAAGAAAAAGATGCTTGTGCATTTTGTAAGTATCACACCATATGCCAGTTTGATACAACGAATAGAGATAATACCTATGAACAGCTTAGTCCGTTAGGTAATAAAGAGATTTGGGAGGAACTTGCGAAAGGAGGAGAAGAACATGCCATGGACACCCATGCAACAGGCAGCAATTGATAAACGACATGCTAATATTTTAGTTTCGGCAGCAGCAGGCTCTGGAAAAACAGCTGTTTTAACAGAGCGTGTCTTTAACCGTATCGTAGGCAATGAAATGGAAGAAGGTATAGATATTGACCGCTTCTTAATTGTTACCTTTACAAGTGCTGCAGCACATGAAATGAAAGAACGTATTGCAGATAAAATCAGTAAAGCTATTGAAGCTTTGCAGGTTGAAGAAGCTACTGAAGAGACTATAGAGAAGACAGCTTATTTAGAAAGGCAACTTACACTTCTTGCTAAGGCCTCTATTTCTACTATTCACTCTTTCTGTTTGAAATGCATTAAGAACTATTTTACCTATTTAGAGATAGACCCTAACATTAAAGTAGGTAATGAATCTGAATTACAGGTTATGAAGCTAGATATTTTAGAAGAGATGTTAGAAGAAGCTTTTGATGCAGAAGATAACAGTGACTTTATGGAACTTGCAGAAACTTATGGGAGTATCCGCGGGCTAGAGCCTCTTATGGAACTTATTTTAGACCTTCATACCTTTTCCAAGAGTACGATTTTCCCTAATGAATGGCTAGAGGAAAAGAGTAAGTTAGAAGGTGATGTGTGGAAGCAGGAGCTTCTAGAAGATATTTTTGAAAATCTAAAGGATCTTACAAAAGTCTATGAAGAGGCGCTCAAAGTCACATGTCAGACAGCGGGACCGGCCTTATATGAGCCTACACTTAGAGAGGACCTAGAGCAAATTCAGACTGTATTAGAGCTGCCAAGAGAAAATATGAAAGATATTATAGAGCATATTTATGGCATTAATTTTGGAAGACTACCAAGTAAGAAGCAAGAGTGTGAGGAAACGCTTAAAGAAAGGGTTAAAGCCTATAGAGAGCTTGCTAAAGATGTAGTAAAGGGTGCTCAGGGTGTGGCTAAACTTTTAAGTGATCCTTACTTAGAAGATAAAACTAAGCAGGCAAGTGGACTTATGCAGACCTTGGTAAAATGGGTTAAAGAGTTTGATATACGCTTTAGTGAGGCTAAGAAGGATAAAGGCCTTGTAGATTACAACGATTTAGAGCACATGTGCCTTAAGCTTTTTGTTAGACAAGAAATAGATGAAACAGGTCATAAAGTGATGGCTTATACAGAAGTGGCAAAGGAACTTGCAGACTTCTATGAGGAAATTTACATTGATGAGTATCAAGATAGTAATGCTGTTCAGGAAACCATATTAGGTTCTATAGCTCTTGCTAAAGAAGATGGGCCTACACGCTTTATGGTAGGGGATATGAAACAAAGTATTTACAGATTCCGTCTTGCTAACCCACTTATTTTTGCCGAGAAGTATCATCGTTTTAATAAGTATGAAGTAGAGGGCGCCCATAAAGATGTATGCATTGACTTATCTCAAAACTTTAGAAGTCGTAATAATATTTTAGAGGCTACGAATGATTTGTTTACTCAAATTATGAGTGAGCGTGTTGGCGAGTTAGAGTATGATGAGGATGCTAAGCTTAAGGTGGGGAATCTCTACGATAGTGGAGATGCACAGGATTATACCAGTGAGGTAGCAGGTGCAGTAGAACTATGCTTAGTAGAAACAGGAAATGCTACAAAAGAAGTGAATACGGAAGGTGAAGAGCTAGCAGGAGAAGCAACCATTCAAGAACTTAAAAATATTGAACTTGAGGCTCTAATGGTAGCTAAGAAGATAGGAGCCCTTCTAAGAGGAGAAGGTAATCCTCAGGTAGTCTATGATAAGGATTTGGATAAATACCGTAAGGTAGAGCCTAAAGATATTGTCATCCTACTACGCTCAGTGCAGGATAAAGCTAACTTATTTGAAGAGGCCCTTTTAAGAGAGGGAATAGATGCTTATGCAGATGTAAGTAGCAACTTTTTTGATGCGATGGAAGTTCAGATTATGCTAAGTCTTCTTCAGATTATTGATAATCCTAAGCAGGACATTCCACTTTTGACAGTACTACGTTCACCTATAGTAGGGTTAGATTTTGATGAGATTCTTGCCATTAGAAAGTTTGAAGAAGAGGTAGATTTTTATACAGCAATGTGTCATTATAGTGAGACAGGAGCAGGCTCTAAAACTCTTAATGACTTTATGCTGCTTCTGAAACACTATAGAGAAGTAGCCGTACTCATGCCACTTGAAGAACTTATGGCAAGGTTACTAATTGAAACAGGATACTACCAATATGTAGGAATGCTTCCAGCAGGTGCTAAGAAAAAAGCTAACTTAAAACTTCTTAAAAAGTATGCAGAAGACTTTGAGGCAAATAGTGGTGTTGGTCTGTTTGCTTTCTTACAGTATATAGATAGGTTGCGTACATCAGGTGCTAAAGTAGGAGAGGCTAAACTAGTAGGTGGAAGTGAGAACCTAGTAAGTATTATGACCATTCATAAGAGTAAAGGGCTAGAGTTCCCTATTGTATTTGTATGTAATACCAACAAGCAGTTCAACAATCAAGACCTTATGAAGAATGTCCTCATGCATCATGAATTAGGGCTAGGACCTAAGTATACGGATTTAGAAACAAACATTTTATATGAAACTTTACCATTTGAAGCTATTAAACGCAGAATTACCTCAGAAAATATTTCTGAAGAAATGCGTGTTTTATATGTAGCACTGACAAGGGCAAAAGAAAAACTCTTTATTACAGGGACTGTGAAGGACTTAGACAAAGAAGTGCAAAAGTGGAGTCAGTTTGCTATTAGAGAAACGACAGGAATCTTACCTTTGGGTCTTAAAAAGTCTCCAACCTATCTGAACTGGATTGGCATGAGCCTTTTTGCTCATAGTAAGTTTGATGATTTAAGAGCTAGAATGGGCATGGGGCAGCTTTATCTTTTTAAAGGTGAAGGAGATTGGGCTTTAAATGTTATACCTGCTACGCAGCTTATGGAAGAGCAGCAGACCTTAGAGGAAAAGGTAGAAGCACGTGAGCTCATTTTAGATCACTGGAATGTGGATGAGGCCTATAGTGAGCATAAAGCACTGATTTATAACAGATTAGGGTATACGTATCCTTACATGAAAGCTACTACAATGCCTGTTAAAGTAGCTGTTTCTGATCTGAAAAAGCAAGCTATGTTAGAAGCTTATGAAGAAAGTAAACGCACTTTAGACAGAGCAGAAGAGCAAACAGAAGAGGCTATCACCGAAGGTGAATTAAGTTATAGCTTCGATGATAAAGTTATTCCACGTTTTATGAGGCAAGAGGAAACCATGCAGGCCACAGTACGTGGTACGCTCATTCATAGTGTATTTGAACAGATAGACCTTATGCAGTGCAAGAGTGCCGACCTTATTATGGCAGAGCTTGACCGATTAGTAGAAACGGGTAAACTGCATGAAGAAGCAGCCCGCATAGTAGATGTATGTAAGCTAGAGCGTATGGCAACTTCTATGATGATAGAGCGTATGGAAAAGAGTAAGCATGTCTGGAAAGAAAAAGCCTTTGTTTATCTACTGCCAGCTAATGAGGTAGATGAAACTTATAATATGGAGGAAGAAATTCTATTACAAGGGGTAGTAGATACTTGCTTTATAGAAGAAGAGGGACTTGTCATTATTGACTATAAGACAGACTATGTGGATACCAGAAGGCTTAAGGCAAGTATTGATAAGATTAAAAGACGTTATCAAGTTCAGCTTGATTTATACGCAAGAGCATTAAGTGAGATTACAGGACTTCCAGTTAAGGAAAAATGCCTGTATCTATATCATATAGATGAGTGGATCACACTTGATTAAAACTAGAATACAGAGGATGGGATAAAGCATGATTAAATTAGAACGCGTAGATGTAATGAATCTTGAAAATGCTATTCGTGGGGCAAGAAATCCTATGAATAGCTGGCATAGAATGGACAGTGAGTATAATGAAGCTGGGGAATATATCTTAGGTGAGAATGACCTGGATTTAGGCCAAAGATTATGCAAAGCTGGAAGTGACCATAGAAAATTCTTACGTCAAATCTTTTTATCTGTAGATATTAGTGCACCAATGTACTGGTGGAAAGAGTATGATACTTACAAAGTAGGTACAACAGCTAACTCTACAAGTACAATGCACAAAATTCATAGTAAAGTATTTGAAAGAGAAGATTTTAGCTGTGACCATATGGATGAGTCAACACTTAAAGTATTAGATGTTATCATTGAACAATTAGAGAGTTTAAGAGGTAGCTTCAATGAAACAAAAGATAAAGTTTACTGGTATAGCATGATTCAACTTTTGCCATCTAGCTACAATCAAATGCGTACATGTACTATGACTTATGAGAACTTAAGAAATATGTACCATGCACGTAAAAATCACAAATTAGAAGAATGGCGTACATTCTGTAAGTGGGTAGAAACATTACCTTATGCAGCAGAATTTATTATAGGTTAATTAAAAAGAGAGGTGATTAAAACGAGTAAGTTTTAATCACCTCTCTTTTTAGGCTTATCTAGTCGATAATATGAGGATCAATTTTATTAGGTTCTTCTAAATATTTATTAAGCCTATGGGTAGAAGGGCCTTCTATAATATCACCATCGTAGCTAAAACGAGAGCCGTGGGCAGGACAGTCCCAAGTACGTTCTATGCTATTCCAATTAAGCTGAGTACCCACATGAGGACACACAATATCTACAATGTGAAGTTCACCGTTATCATCTTTATAAGCTCCATATTTTTTACCATCTAATTCTACAACTGAGGCACTATCATTTTCTTTTGGAAGAGAGGTAGAGGCGGAAGTCATATGGCTTTTAACCAATTCATAGATGCTATTGACATTATCACTCACATAAGCAGCAGTAAAGTAACCACGCTTTCTAGATGGATCATAAACGCCAGCATCATTTGATTTACGATTTAGGACGAGGTCGCAAAGCTGGTGTGCAGCTATTGTACTGTTTAGGTTGCCCCACTTGTTAAATCCTGTAGCCACATAAAGTTCTTCATCATGCTCATTTAGATAACCAATATAAGGAATGGAATCAGGTGTTACATAGCCCTGTGCACTCCAGGCGTATTGATACTCACTTAGACCAAATACTTCTAGTCCATAGCCTTTAAGGCGGTCAAAGTGGTTCGTATTGCTTTGACCTACTTTATGATTCTCACCAGCTATTAAAAGCCAAGTTTGGTCATTGGTATGGTAAGGACAAAGAGAGCGTACGGGATCATCCTCATCAATAAAAGTAGCTTGTGGAAAAGATTTATCATATAAGCCAGCCACAATATAAGATTTTTCAGGTCTTAATCTAGTGAAGTAGAAACTATAGTGATCGTAAAATGGATAGTGAGAACAGAAAAGAACTTGCCTTGCGGTAATCACTAAGTTTCCATCAACAATGGCACGCCATCCTGAATCAGATTTTTGAATATCTGTAACAGGTGTTGACTCATAAATTTTTATATTTCTTTTTAAAAGAATAGGGATTAGGCCATCTAGGTATTTTTTAGGATTAAAGATACCAGCATGAGTTTGAGAGATAGCTACTTCCACATCAATAGGAAGATCAATATGATGTGTGAGTTCTCCTTCGATACCAATTTCTTCATAGACTTTATATTCTTCTTTAAATGCTGTTACTCGGTCTGGACGCTTGGAAAAGATAAAAGAAGGAGCAGGTGCGAAATCGCACTCAATATGATACTTAGAAATATTTTCTTTTACTTTATTAAAAGCTTTTAAGTTTTCTTGATAAAAGTATTTGGCCTTTTCGAGCCCATAATAATTCTTGATTTTAGAGTAGACTAATCCTGCTTGGGGCGTCACTTTGCCTGTATTTCTTCCAGATGTACCATAGCCTATTTGATTGGAATCAATAAGCGTAATATTTAAATCAGTGTTAGAAAGTTCAAGAGCGGTGCTGATACCTGTGAGCCCCCCGCCAATAATGAGAATATCTGTTTCTATAGATTCAGATAAAGGTTTAAATCGTTTGCCAGGTGAAAGATCCACCCATATAGATGTATGCATGATAGACTCCTTTGTATAAATAAGTTTAGTTAAATACAGATTTCCCCAATTTCGAGTAGAACATGCAAAAATAAAAAATCCCCAGTTCGCTGGGGATTTTCTTAATGTAAAGTTGTTTGGTTATTTTTGAGTGCTATACGCTCAGCTGCTAGATTGTTAATGAGATCCTCAATAGTCCAATGGATAGAAGTCTCTGTTACAACAGCTATAAGTGGCCTTGGAATGCGGCATTTTTTCATACTTTCAATAAAAGCATTCATACGATTTGCAGGAACATTATTGAAGAGGATTGCCTTTTGAGTAGATATGTTCTCAGTTTCTACAGGAGTAAGAGAAGGATTTTCTAAAAGGTCTAATACTTTAGTAGCATTATAAGAACCATCTATGATAATTTGCTCGCTAATTCCTGTAAGACGTGCCACATTT
Source organism: Candidatus Niameybacter stercoravium (assembly GCA_018883975.1). Lineage (GTDB taxonomy): Bacteria > Bacillota > Clostridia > Lachnospirales > Cellulosilyticaceae > Zhenhengia > Zhenhengia stercoravium. The sequence goes on along the minus strand of JAHLFD010000074.1, from coordinate 1,430 downwards.
TTAAGTTGTTTAAGTTCTGCCGGACTGAAGGCACTTAGAACGACGCATATTCTAGGATGCGTACTATGCGTGTCTGTATTTTTTATAGATTCAAAAGACATGTAACCACCGCCTGTAAATTTAAATTACTTGTTTAAAAGAGCCATTAATAGTTCGTTGTTTCTTTGTAAGAAAGCTTGCATTGCGTCTGCTGATAATGGTTGATTTGCAATAAGTGCTAAATCATATAAGTGTTTGCAAGCAAGTTCTTTTGTATGCTCATCTAAGTCTTTAGTGCTAAGTGCTGTAATAAGTGGATGGTTTTCATTAAGGACAAGAGTAGCCTCGCTTGGTGGCATACCATTAGTATCCATACCGTAAAGTTTCATCATCTCTTGCATACGGCGACTTTCTTCACTAATAAGAAGCATAGATGGTACTGTTTGACTCTTAAGTGTTTCAAGTTTCACTTTAAGTTTGTCATTCTTTAAGATGCTTGTAAAGAGTGTATTAAGTTTTTCCTCTTTAGCAGTGTCAATAGCAGTATTTTCTTCTTTAAGTGCTGAAGAAATATCAGCATCAATACGCATAAATTTAACATCTTTATTTTGCATTTCCATATGAGAAATGAAGGAACCATCAATTGGATGTGTAAGATAAATAGCTGATAGATTATTTTCTTTAAACATAGTCACATATTGAGACTGTTTTTCTTTGTCAGATACATAGAATACTTTGTTTTCGTTTGTATCTTTAACTTTTTCTAAGTAGTCATTAAGTGTGATGTATTCATCATCAATTGTTTTATAAAGAATGTAATCTTTCATTTTAGTAGAGAATTTTTCTTCTCTTAAGCATCCATATTTAATAAATGGAGAAATAGAATCCCAGCATGCTTTGTAGTGGTCTAATTCATTTTTATAAAGAGAAATAAGCTTGTCAGCTACTTTCTTAGTAATGTAATCAGAGATTTTCTTTACAAAGCCATCGTTTTGTAAGAAGCTACGTGATACATTAAGTGGAATATCAGGGCAGTCTACAATACCTTTAAGAAGAAGTAAAAATTCAGGAATAACTTCTTTGATATTGTCAGCTACGAATACTTGATTATTATAAAGTTTAATTTTACCTTCTACCATTTCATATTCATTATGAAGTTTAGGGAAGTATAAAATACCTTTTAAGTTAAATGGATAGTCCATATCTAAATGAATCCAGAAAAGAGGTTCATTATAGTCCATAAATGTTTTTGAATAGAATGTTTTGTATTCTTCATCTGTACATTCTGAAGGTTTCTTTGTATATAAAGGAATTGGATCATTAACTGGTTTAGGAGCTTCTACAGTATTTTCTTCACCTTCAGCTGAGGTTGTAGTTTCTTTGTTAGCATCTACAACATAGGTTGGTACAGGCATAAAGTTACAGTATTTTTCAATAGTACTTGATAAAGT
>JAHLFD010000073.1:0-9468 GCA_018883975.1 Candidatus Niameybacter stercoravium | reverse complement strand
AGAAAAGTATTTTGAAGGATGGTACTTTAAGTGTGCTACAGCAGATCAAACACTTGCTGTAATTGTGGGAAGTACACAAGGGATAGAGCCAGTGGCTTTTATACAAGTATTGAGCTCTAAAGATTTAAAGAGTTATTATGTTTCATACGATATAGAATCTTATTTTTACCGCATGGAGCCTTTTCATATTCAAATAGAAGAGAACATCTTTACATCAACCTATATGAAATTGCATATTAAAGAAGAAAATTTAATTTTAGAGGGGAAGATAGAATTTAAATCTCTTACCCCACTGCCGCACAAGTTATGGAAAAAAGGTCTGATGGGGCCATTTGCTTATTTACCTTTTATGGAATGCTACCATGATATAGTCTCTATGCAGCATACGTTGCAAGGAGAAATAAATTTAAATCATACGCTATATGATTTTAATGGAGGCAAGGGGTATATAGAAAGAGATTGGGGAACGAGTTTTCCAAGCAGCTATATATGGATACAATGCAACCATTTTAGACAAGAGGACTTATCTTTTATGTTGGCTATAGCTAAGATACCTTTTTTAGGAATGTCTTTTACAGGTGTACTGTGTACATTAAGTATAAAAGGAAAAACAAGAATATTTACGACCTATACAGGAGCATCAATACAGTTTTTTAAAGATGAACCAGAGTCCCTCCTTATAACCATTAGACAAGGTAAAGAACTTATACATGTAAAGGTAGATAAGAAGGAAGGAAGTGTCTTAAAGGCGCCTAATAAGGGGGCAATGTTAAGGGAAATAGATGAAGCTCTTGGAAGTACTATGGAGCTTAATATCTTTTATGATCACCAACTTAGAGTCTGTGAAAAAGGCATAAATGTAGGATTTGAGAGAGTAGGTAAACTAGAAGAACTTTAATCATAAAACAAGTTAAGAGGTGCATATGAATAAAGGTAGAGAAGCGCTTAGGACTTAGCTTTGTAAGAAGTGGAGGGGGGAATTATGATGAGTCTTAAAAAACAGCTTATAAAGAACTATATTAAGATGCAACTTCTGAGTAATATGCCAGGAGAATTACACATAAAAATGGCAAATTTATCTAATCTTAGTAAGGATTACGTTGAATTTGCACCATACGTTTATGATGCTATTAAACTTTTAAATGGCATAAATGATATTCAAGTGAATTTTACAACAGGGGAAGTTGTTATTCTGTATTCACAAGTATTACGGCCGGAGCAAATTATTAGATGGATTAATATCATCATAGATACAGCTATTGATTATATGGATTTCATTGCAGCTAAGTGGGAATCAGATAGGCAGCAGGTTATTCAGACGCTTAATCAGACTTTAATAAACAAATTACAAAAAGTTTATTAGAAAGCAATAGGTTGTTATAGAAGGGTCCTTTCTATAATGACCTATTTGTACTTTATGGAATAATACTTTTTGTAGTATAATAAGCTTAAGCTATTGGAAGGAGTAATGCACATGAAGACAATAGGTATTATAGGTGCAATGGAAGAGGAAATCATTGCTCTTCGTAGAAGAATAGAGCTTCAAGAAATTCATCAAATTGCAGGAATGGATTTTTATGAGGCTACAATGAAGGATGCACAAGTTATTGTGGTAAGATGTGAAAATGGTAAAGTAAATGCAGCCGTATGTACACAAATTCTAATCGATAGATTTAAAGCAAACTATATAATGAATATAGGTGTAGCAGGAGGGCTTCATCCAGATGTTAATATTGGCGATGTTATTATTGCCAGTGATATAGATATGCCTGCAGATACAAACTGCGAAGTGGAAAATGTATTTCGGGAAACAGACAAGCATCTTATAGGATGTGCAAAAGAAGTAGCAGATAAAGTTCTTAAAGAACATAAAGTATGGATAGGGCATATTGAAAGTCAGGACGAATTTGCATCAAGTGTAAAAATAAAGGAAGAACCTTATTCCACTTTTACTGCTTTTTATGCAGAAATGGAGGGGGCAGCCATTGCTCACACATGCTATATGAATAAGATTCCATTTGTTATGCTACGTACTATTTCAGATAGAGCTGATAATGGTATAGAAATAAACTTTGATGACTTTGTGAACTTAGCGGCACGCCAGATAAGCAAAATGATTGAAGGGGTTGTAGAGCACATATAGAAATATTGACCTGAGCTAAACTTTAAAGAAACTTGTACTAATGTAAAAAAATGGTATAATGGAACTAAAGAGAGGCAAATGGGGGGTATATATGATAGGGATACTATTTGGTATAAATACCATATTAGCGTTAGCAGTAGCATTTGCGACCACTATGTTACAAAATCACTTTAGCAAGATTGAAAAGAGTATAGAAATCTATCACAATCCAAAGGCTTATAAAACAGGAAGTGAAATTGCTTTTATACGAGATTTAACCGAAAAGTATCAGAAAGCTTATGAAGTAGGAGAAAGTGATCACATAGATATAGAAGCAATGATTCAGGCGGCTTTTTATGAGAAGAAAGTAGGGAAATTCCCTTATTATGTGGTCCAAAATATAGCTATAAAAAGTAAGCTTATTATGTGGATAGTCTTATGTGGCCAAATTGTATTAGAAATTCTCAGTACAAAGCCAGGTTATTCTATCCCTAATTTTATCTTTATTGTAGTGAGTACAGTGTTATGTGTCATGATTACCTTGTTAGGTATTTTTAAAGGGATTCATGAGCAGAGAGAACAACTCTTTATTAAATTACAAGATTATGTTAGAAATACGTACCCTACAGAGATTAAATGGATAGAAAAACAGAAAGATGTAAAAGCCTTGTTAGATAAGATTGAAAAATTAGAGGCTGAGCTTCAGGAGTACCAGCAGGCTAAAGTAGTAAGTAGTAATGAAAAGCATATTAAAGCAGAAGACATTAAGATGCTTTTGAGCCAAATAGATATAAAATTATAGCACTCTATGAGTAATAGGGTGCTTTTTTGTATGAAAAAACATTATCTCCATAAAATAAATCAGAGTGAGGAATAAAAAGGAGGTAAATGGATGGCTGAATATAAAATAGATTTACCTAAGACCAATGAATATGGGTTCTACGAGATGAGACTTGAGAGTATTGGCGGCTTGGGGGCAAATTTAAGCGGTAAGATTTTAGGAGAAGTAGGTGCTTTGGCATTAGGACTTAATAGTTCAAGTTTTGCAAGCTATGGATCAGAAAAGAAGGGGACACCTCTTAAATCTTTTATTAGATGGTGTAAGGAAGATCAAACTATTGGTGTTATTACACCTGTAGAAAAACCATATATATTAGGTATTTTCCATGAGGCATTAGCAGGAAAAGTAGCTGTAACAGCAGGAGTAGATGAAGAATGTGCAGTTGTTATGAATACAGATAAAAGTCCTGATGAAATAAGAGAAATGCTCAAGCTCTATGGCGGAAGCGTATATTGCGTTGATGCACTTAAAATTGCTATGGAAGAAAAGACACGTATTAATATGGTTATATTAGGTACCATTGCGAAGGCATCAGGCTTTATTCCTCTTGAAGCAGTAGAGGCGGTAGTAAAAGATACGATAGGTCGTAAATATCCTAATGCGCTTGAAGGGAACTTAAGAGGGATTCGTCGGGGCTATGAAGAGGTTACTTCAAAGCAATTTAAAAATGATGACAGATACCCTTATGTACCTTATAAAGATGTTCAATATGACTGGGGTTATAAAAATGCACCTATAGGTGGCGTGAATCCACTTTTTGCAAGTATGGCTAATAATGATATGACAGCTAGCAGGGAAGGTAAAGTACCTGTATTTCATGTGGAAAAGTGTATTAACTGTGGATTATGTGATATTACCTGCCCTGAAATGGCACTTGTTTTTGCAGAAGGAGAATATAAAGGTAGACATCAGATGGTAAATACAGGGGTTAATTATCACTATTGTAAGGGTTGTATAAGATGCGTAGAAATTTGTCCAACAGATGCACTTACAGAGGCGCCAGAAAGAGAGGTAGACGTATGGTCTATGCATGAACCATATAGAGATTTTATAGAGGCAAAAGTAGAATTTGAAGATATGGGATCTAATTCTATCGTAGATGCTGAATCAGGTGTTACAAACAATACGATTACAATAGAACAGGAGGAATGAATATGGTAGAACAAACAGTCGTTTATGACAGTGGAAATGAACTTGCAGCTTATGCAGCAAAACAAATTAACTATCATATGATGGGTTATTTTCCTATTACTCCATCTACACAAATTGCAGAACATCTTGATTTACTTAAATCAGCAGGACTTCATGATGTAAAGCTAATCCCTGGTGATGGGGAACATGGTGCAGCAGGTATTTGCTATGGTGGGACTGTAGCAGGTGGAAGAGTCTTTAATGCGACTTCAGCCAATGGACTTTTATATGCCTTAGAGCAATTCCCAGTCCAATCAGGGACACGTATGCCTATGGTACTTAATCTTGCATGTCGTACAGTATCTGGGCCTTTATCTATAAAGGGTGACCATAGTGACATTATGTACACACTTAATACTGGGTGGATTACATTATATGCACAGACGCCGCAAGCTGTTTATGATATGAATATTATTGGACTTAAAGTAGCAGAGAAAGCTTTGCTCCCTATTATTATAGGCTTTGATGGATTCTTTACGAGTCATCAAAAACGTCGTACCTATGTGATTACTCATGATGAAGATGTACAGGGCTTTGTAGGAGAATATCATCCTCCATATAGTGCGCTTGATGTAGAGCATCCAGTTACTTTTGGTTCATATATGAATGAGCCAGATTTAATTAACAACAAATATCAGCTTCATCTAGCCATGGAAGAATCAAGGGATATTATTGATGATGTTTTTAAAGAGTTTGGTGATCTTACAGGACGTTACTATACTGCTGTTGAAAGTTATAAGATGGAAGATGCAGAAGCTGCACTTTTTATACTGGGTTCTTCTTATGGTACAGCCAAAGTAGCAGTAGATGAATTAAGAAAAGAAGGTAAGAAAGTAGGCGTCTTTACTATTAACGCTATAAGACCTTGGCCTAAAGAAGGTATTTATGATGTAGTAAAAAATATAAAGGCCCTTATGATTGCAGATAGGCAAGATAGCTATGGCGCAGGTGGCGGTAACATGTCACTAGAAGTGAAAGCTACTTTGCAAGACTACAAAATGGCTATAGATACAGCAAGTCGTGTATATGGATTATCAGGAAAAGATTTTTATGTTAATGATGCGAAAGCATTATTAGAAGAAGCTTATGCTATGAGTCAAAATAAAAAAGTTACTAAGTTTGATTACTTTGGTCAATATCCAGGTAAAGAGGGCTATAATCCTCACCAATATTTCAAACCACTTACTTTAGAAGAACAATCACCAGGTATTACAGCAGTAACGAAAAATGAAGAGACAGGTAAGATTACTGTAAAAGGTGGTATCCCTATTCAATCTACTAAGATGCCAAAACGTATTGTAGGTGGACATGGCGCCTGCCCAGGATGTGGTATTTTTACTAACCTTAATATTCTGCTTAAAGGTATTGAAGGACATGTTGTGCTGTTGTTCCAAACAGGCTGTGGTATGGTTACAAGTACTTGTTATCCAAAGACAGCATTTAGAACAACTTATGTGCATAACCTTTTCCAAAATGGGGCACCTACTTTATCTGGTATTGTAGAAATGTATCATGAGAAGCAAAGACGTGGTGAAATACCACAAGATGAAAAAATTACATTTATCATGGTTACAGGTGACGGTGGTTTAGACATTGGTATGGGACCAGCTATCGGTGCAGCGCTACGGAATCATGGTATGATTATTTTTGAATATGATAATGCAGGGTATATGAATACAGGCTACCAGTTATCTTATCAAACACCAAAAGGTGCTAAAACATCTACTTCACATGTAGGCCCTGCCCAAAAAGGCAAAGAAACATTTACAAAAGATTCACCACAGATTTTTGCTGCAACCAATATTCCTTATATTGCAACGGTAGCAGAGACCAATCCTACAGATTTTATGAAAAAAGCAGCTAAGGCGCAGTACTATGCAAACCATCATGGTATGGCATTTATGAAAGCTGTATCTGTATGTCCACTGAACTGGGGGCATCAGCCACGTGAAGCTCTTAAAATTATGGAAGCAGCAGTTAATAGCTGCTATCATCCACTTTATGAAGTAGAAGAGGGCATTACAACCCTTAGTTATAATCCAGAAAAGAATAATAAGAAAGTGCCAATTAGTGAATTTTATAAACTCATGGCAAGGACAAAGCATATTGCTACGAGTCCACAGTATGCAGAAATTCTAGAAGCTACGCAGACAGAAATAGACCGTAGATGGGAAAGAATTAAAGCGAAGGCGGAACATCCACTACTTTAAAGCAAAAGGATGCTGTAAAAATGCAGCATCCTTTTTATGAAATATAAGAAGTTATGGGAGATATAATTAAAAAAAGTAAGAAAGTATGGTAGAATAAAAATTGCATAAAACCTAATTTACACTTATTGGAAAAATGTAGAGGGTGGTTTATAATAAAACAGTAAATAAGGCGGGCAATACATCAGGGGTAGCGGCATGAGCCTTAAAACGAGGAGGATAAATATGAGTAAAATCACTTTAGATTATTCTAAAACAGGATTACAAGCACATGAATTAGATTGTTTAGAAAAACAAGTTAGCCTAGCACATGAAATGCTTCATGAAAAAACAGGAGCAGGTAATGATTTCTTAGGCTGGATTGACCTACCTGTTGACTATGACCATGAAGAGTTTGATAGAATTAGAAAAGCAGCAGAAAAAATTAAAGCAGATTCAGATGTACTTATTGTAATTGGTATCGGGGGTTCTTACCTAGGTGCAAGAGCTTGTATCGAAGCATTAACTCATACTTTCTATAACAGCTTATCAAAAGAGCAAAGAAAATTACCTCAAGTATTTTTCGTAGGCAATAACATTTCAGGTACATACCTTAGAAACTTACTTGATGTATGCGAAGGCAAAGAAGTAAGTGTAAATGTTATTTCTAAATCAGGTACCACAACAGAGCCAGCTATTGCTTTTAGAGTGTTCAAAAAATACATGGAAGATAAATATGGTAAAGAAGAAGCCAAAAAACGTATTTTTGCAACAACAGATGCAAATCGTGGAGCACTTCTAACACTTGCTAAAGAAGAAGGATATGAAACATTCGTTATTCCAGATGATGTAGGTGGTAGATTCTCAGTACTTACAGCAGTAGGTCTTCTTCCAATTGCGGTAGCAGGTATTGATATTGAAGAAATGATGCAAGGTGCAGCAGAAGGTAGAAGTGAATACAGCAATGCAGATGTTAAAGAAAATGCATGCTATCAATATGCAGCAGTAAGAAATGCACTTCTTAGAAAAGGGAAAAATGTAGAAATTCTTGTAAACTATGAACCATGCTTACAATACTTCGGTGAATGGTGGAAACAACTTTATGCTGAAAGTGAAGGAAAAGACAACAAAGGTATTTTCCCATCATCATTAAACTTCTCAACAGACCTTCACTCATTAGGCCAATACGTTCAAGATGGACAAAGAATGTTATTTGAAACAGTTCTCAATGTACAATCACCAAAACTTGATGTTGTACTTGAAGAAGAACCAGTTGACCTTGATGGACTTAACTATTTAGCTGGTCAAACAATGGACTTCGTTAACAAAAAAGCTTTTGAAGGCACACTTCTTGCACATGTGGACGGTGGTGTACCAAACTTAGTCCTTAACATTCCAGAACTTAATGCCTTCACAATGGGTAAACTTATTTACTTCTTTGAAAAAGCATGTGGAATCAGTGGATACTTATTAGGTGTAAATCCATTTGATCAACCTGGTGTAGAAGAGTATAAGAAAAACATGTTTGCACTTCTTGGCAAAAAAGGTTATGAAGAACTTAGAGAAACGCTTATTAAACGTATTAATAACTAATAAAATAATTTATATAGGGGGATGTAGCAAAATTTGCAACATCCTCTTTTTTTGCTATACTGTCATTAGAAATGGAAGGAACTAGTGAAAGAGGGTGAATAAATGGATGGTCAAACAAGACGTATAGAAATGATTAAAATGCTTCAAGAGGCGACTAAACCTATGAGTGGAGCAAAGTTAGGTAATGCTTTTGGGATTAGTAGACAAGTTGTCGTACAAGATATTGCACTTTTAAGAGCAGAAGGGTATGACTTACTTGCAACAGCTAGGGGCTATATCCTTAATCAAGAGGCTGGAAATATGGTAAGCCGAGTGATACTTGTTAAGCATACAGCTGAACAAATGGAAGATGAACTGAATACGGTGGTAGATAATGGTGGCAGAGTGCGTAATGTAATAGTAAGTCATAGTGTATATGGAGACCTAACAGGTGATTTAATGCTAAAAACGAGAAGAGATGTAAAGGCCTTTGCCCAGAAGGTAGGACATAATGAAGCGGCTCTTCTTTCACTACTAACAGCAGGCGTGCATATGCATACTATAGAAGCACCTACAGAAGAAGAGTTAGATATTATTGAAGAGGAACTAAGACAAAAAGGCTATCTAGCATAGTGTTTGACAACTGTCTTGACACATGGTATGATTGCCTCATTACATAAGTAATGGGGGATTCATATGCAAAAGTTTATAGATCGATATTTAATAAAGGGCCTAGGTGGTATGGCATCAGGTCTTTTCTGTACACTTATTATAGGGTTGATTATTAAGCAAGTAGGATTATTCTTCCCGGGAACTGCTATAGGGAATACACTTCTTGGGATTGCAAGCTTAGCAACAGTGCTTACAGGTGTGGGCATTGCTATTGGTACAGCACATCAACTAGGTGCATCTAAGCTTGTACTTTATGCAAGTGCTATTAATGGTTTGATTGGGGCTTATGCAACAGGATTTATTAATAATACATTAATTCAAGAAGGCAGTGTCATTTTAAGTGGACCTGGAGATCCTGTTGGTGCTTTCTTAGCTACTGTTATTGGACTTGAGATTGGTATGCTTGTAGCAGGTAAGACAAAGCTGGATATATTAGTGACACCTGCTGTAACTATTGTAGTAGGGTGTATGACGGCTGTGGCTTTAGGACCACCTATTTCAAACTTTATGACAGGACTTGGCCAGGTTATTAGTGCAGCAACAGAACTTCAACCATTTTTAATGGGCATTATTATTTCAGTTCTTATGGGGATGTTCTTAACATTACCTATTAGTTCAGCGGCTATTGCACTTATGTTAGGGCTTTCAGGCCTTGCAGGAGGTGCAGCAACAGCAGGGTGCTGCGCACAAATGATTGGATTTGCAGTTATAAGTTATAGGGAGAATAAAGTGGGGGGACTACTTGCGCAAGGATTAGGAACTTCTATGTTGCAAGTGCCTAATATTGTACGTAATCCACTTATCTGGATACCGCCTACACTTGCAAGTGCTATTACAGGGCCTATTGCAACAGTAATATTTAAAATGGAAAATATAGCTGCAGG